>NZ_JAEQCE010000017.1:24882-112877 GCF_020738665.1 Microcoleus sp. PH2017_08_TRC_O_A | reverse complement strand
AATCTTGACTCCAGGCAAGTCTAATAGATAGTCTAAATAAAAGTCCATGACAGTAAATGTATTGTTTGTTACATTATACACCATAAAGTCAGGAGAGCCAATTATTCCTCCTATTCATACTATAACTCAGCAACGCCGGTCTCTTCTCGGATGGGGGAGATTCGTCAGTGGCGAATTAAGGATTTTCAAGATTATCTAATTTTTTACCGGATTCAAGACGATCGGGTGGAGGTTCTCCGTGTTTTGCATGGTGCTAGGGATTTGGAAGATATTTTGTCTAATCTTGATGAAGAAGTTTAAGGCTCTCATAAGATGTGTTCGATCGCCCTTATGGACTGACGCACTCCGACAAAGAAACCGGGTTTTTACCTAATCTGTCGGTGACAACGCGTCTTTTCGTAAAAAACCCGGTTTCTGGGCCCCTATACGATCGCCCTTACGAAAAAAACACTCGCCCTATCTCTGACTCAATATGTCTAAAAACTCTTGGACAATGCGATCGGGTTCTTCTGTACATCTGTTGGCGTCGCAGTAGTGGATCATGCTGATACCGTGAGATGCAAACAGGCGATCGCGCGTTTCATCTTTTTGTGTGTCGGGATGCCATATTTCCAGAATTCCCCATTTGCCTTGGTGGAATATGAGGAAATCTGGTTCTTGGTTTTGTCTACCTGCGGGTGTGGTGAGGCGGGCTTTGGAGTTGGGGAAAAAGAGGGTGTTTGTGCGATCGAGCGCTTCGGCTATTTTTACTTGTTCTTCGCAGCGAAAGCGCAGATCGTTCCAGTGATAAATCCGTTCTTTTATGCTTGACAAGATTCCCTGGTTATGCGCGTTTTCAGGCTTGATAGTTTCATCTGATACTGTATTATAATCAGATATAGTTGCACCCTGTAAATCTGTTGATGAATCAGATTCACTTAAGTTGGCGAATGATATTCTGGCTCCGGTTAAATTAGCACCGCTGAGGTTAACTCCAATTACTTGAGTTCGATGTAATGTCACTTGATGTCGTCGCAAGTATCGCTTAAAAACAGAGCGTAAATTACTTTTTTTTACTTTTTCATCAAAAGCCTCTGAGAGTTGTTTCCAGAGTTTAGCCGCCAGCGCTTTGATGTATTCATCATTATATTGAGAGAGTTGAGAAATTTCCTCATAGGAACATCGGCCTTCCCAGCATTGTCTGAAGATGAGCTCTTGCACGTCGTTTAAGCCTTCGCCATCAAGGACTGTTTCTGCGATCGCGATTGCTTCATCAACGGTCATGGCTTAAGTTTCCTTAAAGTATATATCTGGTGAAGTTTTGAAAATAGGCGGCGATGTTTGAGCAATTAAGGCTGATGTTCATTCAACCAATTGGTTAAATCTGAGGCTTCTGAAAAATCCAGCAGCGCCTCTCCTAAATCCTCTAATTCTTCTACGGATAAAGTCTGAATTTGCTCGGTTGTTTCAGGTGCGATCGGACCAATCCGTCGAATCAACAGGCGAGTGAGCAACGACAGCGCCTCATCTTTCCTTCCTTCAAGGAGGCCTAGTTGTCTTCCTTCAAGGAGGCCATCTTCGCGAATTTCTTGGTAAATCACAGAACCGCGCATAGTTTCCTTCCTAAATAGTTGTCTGATTAAGTCTTTTTCAAATCTCAAACCTGCGAGCACTTGGGTACAAGCGAGTAAATCCGCTTGTTGATTCGGTTCCTCTATTGTAGCAATCTGAGTAGCGATTTGCTCTAACAAAGTTCGCGGCGAGTTGGTTTGGGATAGTGTCGCGAATGGGAGCAAGCCGGGGACGGACAGCAGTAAAGCGGGGTCTTGTTCCCACAGGCGGATAACTCGGTAGCCGTGTCGGGTGTTCGCGTCTGTGTACTCGGATACAAAAACTTGTTCTGAGGCTGTTTGCTGCAAAAAGATTACTACTTGATTGATGGAACAGGAGTATTGGCGTTTGAGCCTGACGTAGTAGTCTAGCATTCTGAAGGCGATCGGCGGGTCGGAGTAGGGTCTGGTTTCAAATTCCAGATGTAGGATTTGGCGATCGGTTTGCAGGAAAACGAGAGAATCGGCTCGGATGGGTTCTTGAATTAGTTCGGTTTTGAGTACCTGAACATCGGTGGGCTCGTCTATTGGTAGCAGCCAGCGGACGAAGGCGGCGGGGAATTTTTCGGCTAGGTATTTGCAGGTGTTGTCGTAGGCCAAGGAAGTTGGGTTGTGAGAGGGGTGTGTGAATTGTTGATTAGAGTATTGTAAGGTTAACTCGACTTTTTTGGGGAGTGCGATCGCCCTTACGAAAAAAAACCATTCGCCCTATGCGTGACTCAAAATCTCTAAAAATTCCTGCACAACGCGATCGGCTTCTTGACTGCACCTGTGGGCTTCACAATAGTAGATGGTGCAGATGCCAGCAGAGGCAAAGTTGCGATCGCGTTCTTCGTTTTTTTGTGTATCGGGATGCCATATCTCAAGAATACCCAATTTGCCTTTGTGGAAGATGAGGAAATCGGGTTCTTGGTTTTGTCGCCCTGCGGGTGTGGTGAGGCGGGCTTTGGAGTTGGGGAAGAAAAAGATGTTAGCGCGATCGAGCGCTTCGGCTATTTTTACTTGTTCTTCGCAGTCAAATCGCAAATCATTCCAGTGATAAATTAGTTCTTCTGTGTTAGACTCAATTTCTTGGTTATTTCCATTTTCATCCTGTATTTTTTCATCGCATGAATCTGCTGATTTAGTATTATCAGGATTGATTGCATTCTCTAAATTAGCTGGAAATGAATTGGCTCCGTTTAAGTTGGCAAAGCATAATATTGAGCCACTTAAGTCGGCTCCACTCAGGTTAATTCCCATTAACTGATTTCGCTGTGAGTTCACTTGATGTCGCCGCAAGTATCCATTTACTACTGACTTTAGGTTATTTCTTTTGACATTATCATCAAAAGCTTTTGATAGCAACTTCCATAATTTTCCAGCAAGGTACTTGATATATTCATCATCATAACTGTAGATTCGAGCAATTTCTTTATAAGACTGTCGTCCTTCCCAACATTGCTTGAAAATCAGCTCTTGAATGTCGTTCAACCGTTCGCCATTTAGAACGGTTTCCACCAGCGCTAGAGCTTCATCAGCAGTCATGGGTCAATTTTCCTTAAAAATATTTATTCTATATTCTAGCACTTGCACAAATATCTGATCGCTTTTGATCGCTTTTGATCTCTTTTAATCGCTGTTCAACCTGAACCATAGGCACTATATTAGATAAAAGCTCAAACAAAGCGACATTTATGGATGAAATAAGTGATTTTTTTAATGACTGTACAGCAGTTATTACAGAGATTGTAGTTGCTGTTACTGGTGGACTGGGTTTAGTTGACAATGCTCTCAATCAGTATCCTCCAGAGCAACCATGTGAGCGGGAATCGGGTGAAACGTCAGAATTGAATTGCAGAGCAGACGACAATTGGAAAGCTTACAATAACATAAAGGAGATAAAAAGACCCGAAAACGACAATGACGATAATGGTTCTATTTTTGGCTTATTTGGCGGTGGCGGGAATGATCATGATGAATCTGATTCTGAATACTACACGCCTGCGTCATCTGTAGAGGAATCATCTGGTGGATGGTCATTTTTGGGATGGTCTGGATCTACTGAAGATTGTAGGGTTAATACCAGTACCGACTATGACTCCACTACTAGCTATAACTCCTATAACTCCAGTAGTGAGTATGACTCCAGTAGTGATTATGACGGTGGTTCTGACTCCAGTAGTGATTATGACAGTGACTATGGCGGTGGTTCTGACTCCAGTAGTGATTACAGCAGTGACTATGGCGGTGGTTCTGACTCTGACGGCGGCGATGGAGGTTCTGACTATGGCGGCGGTAGTGACTCTGGTGGCGGTTCTGACTCTGGCGGTGGCGATGGAGGTAGCTGGTGGTAGGAGGGTGGCAAAACTTTCCTAAGTCAGTCAATAGCAGATTTATGAGCATCCCGCTTGAAAACACCGGGCGGGGTACTAGAGACGCTGGCTAAAATCAATTGCTGTACTTAAGTTATTCCCCTAACGGAAATCAGCTAGGAGATAAAACACACAATGACTGGTAAACAATATCATGAATCGATCGATCAAGCCACTACTTTTGAAAATGCTCTTGCTTCCGCATTAAACGTAGTGAACCCAATGGTGTTCTCGCACAATAATCAATTAATAAGTTTAATATTTAATGAAGTCGAATATATAGATAAAAATTTTCAAGAAGGAGAAATAAAAATATGTACATTTGAATCTTTTTATACAGCAGTATTACTACTGCATAGCAATCTAATACTTTTTAGTGATTTTACTAACAAAGATAACATATTTACAGAAAAAGCTAGCAAGATACATTTCAAAATAATAAATGAAATAATAAACCTAGAGCGTGAAGTTGCGACAAGTGGTCATTACGATTTCAAAGAGAAGGATAAATATTTAAATATTTGGAAGAAATTACTAAAAAATATAGTCTACTTATGTTCTGAGTATTCAAGAAACAGAAATGCTTCACAAAACAATGTTAGGAATCAAGGATTCTGGTCGAAACCTAGACACTTGCCAAAGTTTTCTTTAGAGTGGTTTAAATCTCTACACTTTCCAAGTGTTTCTATTAAACGGGAAAGAGATTTAGCTACAGAAGATGACACTTCCAATCATCCACAATCGTCTCCGTCTAAGAATAAGTCTGGAGTCTCTCGTCAGATGACTCATATAGCAATTGCTATTATCGTTTTTGTCATAGGTATAACATTAGCCTTAACTGTATTTCGTTAGAGGAGTTAGTGATGATCAGAACTTTTGCAATTATTGTATTTTGTATTCCCGCTGTTTGGGATGTGGTGACGACTTACAAAGGAATAGTAAGTATTTTAGGTGGTGAAAATTCAGGAACTATGGGAGTGGCGATAGTTCTGGCTCTTTTTATTGCGGGCTTAAGTGTACTAACCACGAATATTTGGAAACCAGAGGTTCAAAAGAAAATAAGTAATTTTGCTATAACAATTAATGGCAAAGAATATCATATGGATCTGGGAATGCGTACAATTTTATGGTGTATGTGGTGGCCAGCTATTTTATTTGATTTCTGGACTTCCCTAATAGGAAATATTCAATTATTGACAAGGGGAAGTTTTGGTATTGCTGCTGTCGCCGCTGCATCTATCCCTACCCCGACAGGAGCGCAGTGGATAGTCATAATTTTTGCTACAGCTATATCAGCATTAAGTCCTATGATACTAGGACATTTCATAACTTCATCTGATGAGTTTTAGCTCCGCGATAACTTCATTAACTGTACCTCGAAACACCTTTCCAGATTGATAGTCTTGTTTTCCTTGTGCAATGTTAGCCGCAATTTCGGTGCGACGGCGATCGCTAAGTCTTCGGTGCATGATGACAAGTAAAGCAGTTTGTTCGTCTATAGACAATGTTTCGATCTCGTCTAAAATACTGTCAAATGTTGAAGTTTGCATGGTGAGTTAGGTTTTGTGGAGATGATGGCTGTCTTATTTTACTCAAGTTTAATGGAATTTGCTGAAGGCGATCGCACCTCTCATCGCCTGCTTTGAAAGTGTTTGAAATTCGATAGCCCAAATCATCCCCAATGCGATCGCTCACGCTTGGGAAGTCGGTAGTCTGCAAGCATTAGAAGAAGTAGAAAGTGCGATCGCCCTCTTTTCCTCCACCACACAAATAGAGTTTTACAATAGCATTCAACAAGCAATTTGAAGCATACTAGGTTCAGGGATAGATTCACCTTCTGCTTGCCAAGCTTCCAAATACATTTCAATCACTTCTTCGCCGTTATGAATTGCTTGCTCGCGAGTTTCACCGTGAGTGCAAGGCATCACCACGCGATCGGCAAACTCTGGAATCGTGAGTAGAAAAAGCCGATCTTCATCAGACCATTGAACAATCATACTGTATCGACTCATAAATCCTCGCCCTCCCTTAACTCATTCAGCTCACTTAATAACTGTGCTAACTGCTTTTCTAGGTAGAGTGCCACATCATCTCCATCTTTGCCGGGAATTGTCAGCGTTTTTTTGAGCCTTGGATGTCGCCAACGCTCATGGCTACCTTTGCCGCGCTTGGGTAGATAAACAAAACCTTCACGCGCAATCTGAACTTTCAACTCTCTAATTTTCCTTGGCATGGATTTTGTTTACTGCTCAACTCTATTTTATCACTTTTTTTCGAGTCCTCCAAATACGATCGCACATTCTCACCCCCGCCTTTCTACAACCTTCTCCCATCGCCTGCTTTAAAGGTTTTTGAAGTGCGATCGCCCTCCCATTCAAATCCCTTCCACTCCATCATACTTTCAAGGATTCTCGCTGCTGCTCCCTACAAGGAACTCCATAAGCAGTATAAGGTCTAACATCAGGCGGTTGAAGCCCCAAAACAATTGATTTAGCCGGAATTCCCGCTGCAACTAACTCCTCAGCAATCAGGCGATCGGTATTATTTGCTTGAATCCACACCTGAGAGTCAATAATATCAATATGAATCACGCAATGGTGAATGCGCTGGTCGTTAAACCAACCTATATTTATTAACATATAGTGGTCATTTTCCAAATCAAAAATTGTGGCGTTTTGCGTCCCACTTTCACAAACGGGAATCTCAGTGTATTCAGTCAGGATCTGCTTAACAAGTTTGCGATAATTATTTAAGCTATCCATTGTACTATTTCCTCTGTTTTTGGGTTGAAAACAACAAGATTTAGGCGGTTATTATCTAGCAAAATCTGACCAAATTTTTCTCCTTCAAAAAGCTCTGTAAAAGCATTTAGTGGAATTGCAAGATACAGTTGTCTTTCTGATTCTTTCCGTTTTAAGATGTCATAGTAAAGAGTGTATTGACCCAAAGCTTGCTCTAAATCTGCAATTCTAGACTCTCTGATAAAACTTTTAACTTCAACCGCTATTTTGCGATCGTTGTTCTCAGCAGCTAATAGCTGTTATGCACCAAGATCGATCGATAGGTTTCTCTTCGCCCAAGCTAAGGGGTGCGGATCGTGGGTAATTGTCCAGCCAGCCTTAATCAGACCCTGTTTGACAACTTGATGATAAATGTCTTTTGCTGGCACGATCGCTTTAAGAGAGCGATCGAGGTTGATACTGACTATTGTAATGTATTGCATCAACTACAACAGAATAGGACTTACGCATCCATATCAAACAGTTCGCGATCGCACTCACACACCACAGAAACCGGGTTTTTTCGTGAATCTGCGACTCTGTACGAAGTATTTTTGTAAAAAACCCGGTTTCTGACTATGGTAATAAAATCTCAAATCCCAAGTGCGATCGCACTCATACACCAAAGAAACCGGGTTTTTCGAGAATCTGGGGCTTTGTGACAAGTATTTTCCTAAAAAACCCGGTTTCTCGCTACCCGCGCGCCCAGGGCTATAAAATCTAAAATCCAAAATCCGATCGCCCGCCCAAACCCAAATCTTGCCAATGACTAAATTTAATTAAAATTTGTTAAGATTAACTCGACCTCAGCGCCGGCATCCCATCCGCCGCTAAACCTCCCCTTCCCCAGTCCCCACAACAATGCTGCGACTCGAACACATCAGTAAAATTTACCCCACAGGCGTCGTACTCAAAGATGTCACCTGGGAAGTCAAACCGGGCGATCGCATCGGCTTAGTAGGCGTCAACGGTGCCGGCAAATCCACCCAACTCAAAATCATCGCCGGCGAAATGGAACCCACCTCAGGCGAAGTCATTCGCCCCGCCAGCCTCCACATCGCCTACCTCTCCCAAGAATTTGAAATCGACCCCACCCGCACCGTTAAAGAGGAATTTTGGCGCGCATTCAGCGAAGCCAACGAAGTCCACGAATCCCTAATGGAGGTGCACCGAGAGCTCGAAGCCGCCACCCCAGAAAATCTCGACAACATGATCCACAAAATGGATCGGCTACAACGGCAATTTGAAGGCTTAAACGGCTACGGTTTAGAAGCCCAAATCGAGAAAATTTTACCAGAAATCGGATTTGAGCAAGAAGATGGCGATCGGCTAGTCAGCGCTTTCAGCGGCGGCTGGCAAATGCGGATGAGTTTAGGTAAAATTCTCCTCCAAAAACCCGATATCCTGCTGTTAGACGAACCTACCAACCACCTCGACTTAGAAACGATCGAATGGCTGGAAGTTTACCTCAAAGGGCTGACAACCCCAATGGTAATCGTATCCCATGACCGCGAATTTCTCGATCGACTCTGCACCCAAATAGTCGAAACAGAACGTGGCGTTTCCAGCACCTACCTCGGCAACTACTCATCCTACCTCCTGCAAAAAGCAGAAGCGCGCGAAGCCCAACTCAGCGCCTACGAAAACCAGCAAAAAGAACTCGACAAACAGCAAGCATTCGTTGAAAAATTCCGCGCCAGCGCCACACGCAGTACCCAAGCCAAAAGTCGCGAGAAGCAGTTAGACAAAATTGAACGCATCGAAGCCCCAACAGGCGGCTTAAAAACTTTGCATTTCCGGTTTCCCCCCGCACCCCGCAGCGGCCGCGAAGTAGCCATAATTGAAAACTTAGTACACACCTACGGCGAGAAAATCCTATTTTTGGGAGCAGACTTATTAATTGAAAGAGGCGATCGCATAGCCTTTCTCGGCCCCAACGGTGCCGGAAAATCTACATTGCTGCGCCTGATCATGGGTTTAGAAACGCCCACCGAAGGTACGGTAAAAATGGGAGGCCACAACGTCATCCCCGGTTACTTTGAACAGAATCAAGCAGAAGCCTTAGATTTGAATAAAAGCGTGATGCAAACCATTCACGACGAAGTACCCGACTGGAAAAATGAAGAAGTTCGGACTTTGTTGGGGCGGTTCTTGTTTAACGGTGAAACAGTATTCAAACACGTTGGCGCTTTAAGTGGTGGAGAAAAAGCCCGTCTGGCTTTGGCAAAAATGCTGCTGGAACCTGTGAACTTGCTAATTTTGGACGAACCGACAAATCACCTCGACATTCCCGCGAAGGAGATGATGGAAGAGGCGATTAAGAATTACGACGGCACTGTAATTATCGTTTCGCACGATCGCTATTTTATCTCTCAAGTCGCTAACAAAATAGTAGAAGTTCGAGACGGCGAGTTTCGGACTTATCTGGGAGATTACCATTACTATCTGGACAAAATAACTGAAGAGAAAGAACTAGCCAAGTTCGCCAAACTTGAAGCTGAGAAAGCTGCCAAGAAATCCGAGAAGGAAGCGAAGAAGAAAGCGGCGGCTAAACAAAAGTAAGTAACTTGACTGGTAGGGACACGGCAATGTCGTGTCCCGATATTGAATTGAGTCAATTTCAATATTAGAGCGCTTCTAAGCTGGGGCAGCATTTAAATAGGATGCTCGGAACGGGCTAGAAGCCCATTCCACAATATCTTTATTGATTTTTAATCCACAATTTAAATGTAGAACAGCTTATCATAGAAAAACTCATTAATAGTTTAACCCAAAATTCTATTAATCATTTGACTTGCCTGTAACTCGTGATGACAGCCACAGCAATTAATAATTTTAGCGAGAACCTCTGCCCCCTGATTTTTGTTTAAAGAATGGCTTCTGGGAACTAAGACACTCCTGCAAATCATCATCTAAATCTCTAGCAAAACCATAATCTGCCACATACTTAATCAACTGATTTACCGGGCCTAATAAGACAGTATCTGTATCTTGTTGCGACAGAAACGTACCGTCAAATCCGTTGATTTTGTAAAAATCTTTGCGGTTAGTATCCGCCGTAACGGAAGCCACAGTAACTCCGTTAGAAGAAAAGCCTTTGAAGCAGATTCTCTTTTCTGTTTGAGCAATCTGAATGTATCGAGAACCGCCGCCGTGATAAATTCCCACCTGTAACGGTAAAGCAGCTAAAGCATTCTCAGCCCCGATGCTGCTCAAAAACAAAACTATAAATCCCAGTTTGGTACAACAGTGCCAAAACTTCATTTGTGATTCCCTCTAATCCAATTAATATTGAAATCTTAACCCAAAATTTTATTAATTATTTGATTTGCCTGCGACTCGTAACTCCCGCCAAACAAATTAAAGTGATTCAAAATATGATATAAGTTGTAAAGCGTTTTGCGCTTTTCATAGCCTGAATCCAGCAACCAAACTTCATTATAACCTCGATAAAATGCTGGGGAAAAACCGCCGAAAAGTTCCGTCATCGCAATATCGACTTCTCTGTCGCCCCAATAAGTCGCGGGGTCAAAAATTACTGGTTCCCCCGCAGCAGTTACCGAGGCATTTCCTCCCCACAAATCCCCATGAACTAAGGAAGGTTGAGGTTTGTAACCCTCCAATAACTTGGGAATAGCTGCTAGCAAAGTTTCCCCTCGACTGAAATTTCCACCACGACGCCTAGCCAACTGTAACTGATAACCAATCCGATGTTCTGTCCAAAATTCTGCCCAATCAGCAGTCCAGTTATTAATTTGAGGAGTTGAGCCGATCGCATTATTCCTATCCCAACCAAAACATCCCCTTAGCAAGGATGAATTCGCCTTTTCTCCCCCCGTTAGCAAGGATGAATTCGCCTTTTCTCCCCCCCTTAGCAAGGGGGGGCTGGGGGGGGTGTATTTGTGCATTTGAGCCAGTTTGCGTCCCATTTCTGCCCAGGCTATCTCGCCCCCGCCACTTCGCAAATCCAGCCATTCCAATACAATATAGGCAGAATTGCCCTCAGTTCCCCAGCAAATCGGTTGAGGAAGGCGAATAGTCTGAGTTTGGGCCATTTGCTGCAAACCCAGCGCCTCAGTTTCAAACATGGCGACTTGGGAAGCTTGATTGATTTTGGCGAAATAAGTGCGGGTACTGCTGTTGATAGCATAGCCTTGGTTGATGCAGCCACCGCTGACTGAACGGCGGTTGTCTATTGAAAATGTGTCTCCGGTTGCTTGGGAGATGTGTGCTGCAATTTTGTGCCACATAGCATCAAATGGTTTTGAGGGCGATCGCCATTAGTGTATCTGACTGGCGACACTTTACTGCGATTAATCGATCGCAGATCGGACACAATAGAATTATTCGACCGTCTTTTTTGTGGATATATCTTAATATCATGTGGGGTCGATTACCATAACAAAAAACTGTTCGTAGTGCGGACTGAAGTCCGCAGCATATTGCGGACTGAAGTCCGCACTACGAACGGCGATATTACTCGCGAACCGCCTGAAGATGACCAGAATAATTCGGTATGCCCAACAGCGGTTCGGGAGTGGCTAGACAATGTAGGGAGAGTCGATCGCCTTGGCGCGATTAATTGCTACCAATGTCTGGTAAATCAAAGCCGAAATCTCAGCCCGGGTGATGTCTCGCTGCCCAGAAAGCCGATCGCGCGCCGGATAGTTTACTACAATCTTCAAAGCTGTGGCTGTTGCTGCGGCGCTTAAAGCAAAATTAGGAATTTGATTGCGATCGCTGTAAACTTTTAAAATATCGGGATTGCCACCCTTAAGTTCCAAACCGTTAACCAAAGATACGATCGCCTCAGTCTTCGTCAAATTCTGATTCGGGCCAAACTTCAGCCCTGGAAACCCGGACAAAAACCCCGCCCGATTCGCCCGATCGATCGCACTTCTCGCCCAAAAACTCGCCGAAACATCAATAAAATTGGTAGCCGCCGCCTTCGGAATCGGACTAAATGCACTCACCAAAAGCGCCGCATATTGAGCGCGATTTAAACTGTTGTCAGGCCCGAAAGAACCATCAGGAAAACCGCTAATTATATTCGCCGCAGCCAAAGCTTCAATAAACTTTTCTGCCCAATGTCCAGAAATATCGCTGAACCTGGAACCGCCGATATTTGGATTGCCGCCAGCCTTTCTCACCGCAGCTTGCACAGCTTTTAAAGCATTCACTTTCCCGTAACCGAACCAATCGCTGCGGCGAGTATTAGCATCGTAATTTCCCAGGCGATTCCCCAACTGCGGATCGGCATCGGCATCGACAATTTTGTCAGCAGTTTGTTCGAGAATTCCCCGCACTTCCCGCGCCGTCAAACGAGGGTTTGCCGAAAGCACTAAACCTGCCACTCCAGCGACTACTGGAGTGGCGCTGGAAGTGCCGCCAAAGCTATCGGTGTAGTCCCCCGAGTCGTAGCCGGCAACCCCGACGCGATCGGCAGTAAACACCCCCAAACCTGGCAAATACTCCGACACCTCCGGCGCAGTCGCAATAAATCCGGTTTCTGGTAGCCAGGTTCCAGGCGGTGCGTTGTTGCTGGGCGCGCAAACCGAGATGCTGGTGCCCCAATTGCTGTAGGCTGCTTTTTTGTTGAGGGAAGTGGAAGCAGACACCGCAATTACATCGGGGTGTACGGCAAATCCTGCTAGCCAATTAGTTTTGCCGCCCACAACGTTATTTGGCCAGCCTTTCTCGTCCACAGTCCCGTTAACGGGGCGGTTGGCATTCCCCGCAGCAAACAGAATCACGCAGCCTCTGCCGCCCCGCCCTTGGGTTGCTGCTTTGGTGATAGCGGCGCTTTGGCGTAGGGAAAGCGGATAGTAAACTGCCCCAGGCCCCCAACTGCAAGAGATGACGGCGGCACCTTTTTCGATCGCCCAATTGAATATTTTTTCGATCGACTCGTCATCGAGAAAACCCGTGGTACGGATGGGCATCAGGGCGCATCCGGGGGCGACGCCGACAGTGCCTTTACCGTTTTCTTCCGCAGCGGCGACACCAGCGCAACTTGTCCCGTGGTTGTCCGATTCAGCAACCGGCATCGGGGAAGTATCGCCGTCTTTGAAATCGATGGGCGAGACGATTTTGCCTTGGCCTTGAAAATCGGGGTGCGTCAGATCGAATGAATCGTCGGCGATCGCAATTACGATCGATCGCACGCCGCGAGTTATATCCCAAGCTGGTTCTGCATAAATTTGAGCGCCGCTGACAACTCCGTCACCGCCTTTGTTATTGAGATACCACTGTTTGGGATAAAGCGGATCGCGGGGTGTATAATGTTGCTGAGTTTCTAGGATAATATTGGGTTCCGCCACCAAAACTTCTGGATATCTTGTCAAGCGGTTGGCAATTTTAATCGGGTTTTCGGTTGCTTGTTTGGTGACTTCGCAGACGAAGGTATTGGGAATGCCTTCGACTGGCCGGATTATTGTTAAATTTGCTGCATTGGCGATCGCACTTCGCGATTCTTCGTTTACTTGTTCGCCAAATTGAATAGTAATGCGATCGGTTAAATAAAAGAATGTACTCGGATTGTTTGCGGGACAATAGACATGGCTGGCAAAAACTACAGCATCACTGGCGCGGGCGGCTTGCATTGCTGCATCTAGGTTTTCCGGCGCCACTAGATATTCTTCCAGATTACTTTGGCCGACGCGACGGTTAAGTTTTGCCTGATTTGTTGCAGCCCAATTATTTGATGTCGATGCTGTCGCTGACGGACGGACTGTAAAGCGGTTTGGAACTTTTGACAGCAACAATTCATCGCCGCCGCGCTGCAAAATCACTGCCAGACTTGCTTCGGGAACTCCGATACCTTGATAATTTTGTAAGGTATTTGCGGAAAGTGCGATCGGTTGTGTCATTAGAAATGCCCCTGTTCAGTTTTGATCCAGTATTTACTATATCTCTGAAAAACAGGCAAGATGCCTGTTCCACAAAGACTGAATCTTCTGGTGGGGAGTAGGGGTTGGGCTTCTAGCCCGCCCAAAAAAGGCCGATCGACAAAGATCGAACAACTACCATCAAATAAATACGCTAGGATTAACGTTAAAAAAATCTCCCAGCGCCTTAGCTTGCGCCTTGCTAATCGCCCGTTTCCCATTAACCACCTCAGATACTACTCCTTTGGAACCAATCACGCCCACTAAATCAGCTTGTTTGAGTTCGCGAATTTCCATGAAATGCAATAGAACATCCCGGGGAGTCACTTCTGGATCTGGGTAATATTTTGATTCGTATTCTTCGATCAAGATTCCCCAGAGACTCAGTAAAGTTTCTTCTTCTAGTGTTAATTCTTCCTTAGACATCAGAAAATCGACTTCTGCGAGGGCAAGATCGTTATCTTCTTCGTTCAGGATGGGCTTAGGCTGCGATTTCGCCAGCAGTTGACCGTAGACTGTTTTCTCGATTGTGATATTCATGGTTCATTTTATTGTTAAATTAGATCGAAACTTACGCATCAAAACCAAAGAAACCGGGTTTTTCACCAATTTTAAAGCCTCAAATGCAGTATTTAGGTAAAAAAACCCGGTTTCTGCCTCCGGGACTAAATCGCCGGGATATGTCCAATCCCCCGCGATTTCCTTTGTTTAATCCAAAATCGATCGCACCCTTTGACATTTGAACAAATTTGGTTTACACTTAGCCGGTTGCGATCGCCAATGGTAAGATCGGCTCAAGCTAAATATCTTTTTAAAGCGCCGAGGCGCAAAGTAATTTCATGGTATACTCTGCAACTGTTTGCTGGCTTCGCTTCACCGCCCGGATGACGATCGGGGCGATCGCAGTTTTGACCCTGTTGCAACCGCTCCAAGCCCAAGCACAACAACCTTCTCGGCCAGATAACCAACCGCAAGTCGAACCCGCCGACGACCCCACAGACCCCAACAACCTCCGCCCTGTCACCCCAGACAGCAGCGTACTGAGCATTGCCGGAGGTCAGCGTTTGATGACAGAAGCCAGTGGTGCTATTTCCAGTCAAAATTACACGCTGGCGGCTCAAAAACTTCAAGAATCCCGCCAAATTTTCAATCAACTCTCCAACTTCTACCAGCAACTGGGCAGCAGTTTTGCCGGAATTGACATCCGCTTGGCCGACAGCAACCGCACCAAAGCTGTGGAAACAGCCCAAATGCGCGACGAAGCTACCTACCGGCTGGCGTTGGTACACCGCGCACAAAATAAGCCGGAACTGGCTGTTCCCCTACTGATTCAGATTATTCGATCGCAACAGCCAACTCGCGACTTGGGTAAAAAAGCTTACCAGCAATTACTGGAATTGGGCTTTGTGGATGCCCCCTATCCCCGGCCTGCTGCAACTCAACCGCGATCGTCTAACAAATAGTTCCACTAAAATACTCAATACAGCCCTTTATCACAAATACCAATGGTTACACCGTCTCAAGTAGCAGAAATGATTCAGACTGGATTACCAGACGCTAAGCTAAAAGTTGAGGATTTGAGAGGCGGCGATCACTACCAGGTGAGAGTAGTCTCTGCTGCCTTTGAAGGGAAAACCCGAGTACAGCAACACCAACTGGTTTACGGAGCTCTCAAACAGGCAATGGCTAGTGAAGCTATCCACGCTTTGGCGTTGGAAACCTTAACTCCGGCAGAATGGGCAGCCAAAAGTGAAGTTGCTTAGTTTTTTAGTCGCAATTATCGCAAGTTTGTGCTTGTGTCAATAGTCGCTTGAGAAACAGTTGCTAACCAAAGAAATCGGCTTTTGCACCGGAATCTATGGCTTTCAACAGTTGACAGTTGACAGTTGACAGTTGACAGTTGACAGTTTGATAGCGACCTCTACCCTTAAGTCCGAGGATTGGAGTAATCAATAGTCTGATTTTAATTTCTCCCTCAAAGACTTGGGGCTTTCAACCAATTCTTTCTGGTAACGAGAAATTTTCGTTAAAAACCCGGTTTCTGCCTCATCAGAAACTACTGTCAACGTTTAAAAATTTTCAAACAATATTAGGAGATACCATGAGTACAGCACATGAAAGAATTGACGAATTGGTTAAGCAAAACAAAATCATGGTGTTCATGAAGGGCAATAAGTTAATGCCACAGTGCGGTTTCTCTAATACTGTGGTGCAAATTCTCAATACGATGGGAGTGCCTTACGAAACAGTTGATGTTTTGGCAGACCAAGAAATTCGTCAAGGCGTTAAAGAGTATTCCAACTGGCCGACAATTCCCCAAGTTTATATCAATGGCGAGTTTCTTGGCGGCTCGGATATTCTGATCGAAATGTATCAAAAGGGCGAATTGCAAGAAGTTGTAGAAGTCGCTTTGGCTTCTTAAACAATTGACAGTTGACAGTTGACAGTTGACAGTTGACAGTTGACAGTTGACAGTAAAGTGTGAAGCGTGAGGTTTTTTTATGGGGATTTCAACTCCACTCCCCCACGCCACATTCCTGAAGTGGGGAAGTTAAACCCGCTAGCGGACAATTGTCAATTGCCCACTGTTTAAAATCAGACAGAACAAACATAGCCCCGACTTCTTCAAGAAGCCGGGGATCTAATAGCAACCGGGTTTTACGTTGAATTAGGTTGATTTATAGCAGAAGCAAGAAGGAAGAAGGAAAAAGCAGGAAATCACAAATAACCAATTCCCGATTCCCGATTCCCTCTTTTGCCGATGCCCGATGCCCAAATAATCAGCGGGTTTATTAAACCAAATTTGGTGTTTAATAATAGTCTGATTCAGCTTGCGTTTGTGTCTGTGGCATTTCAAAATTGGAAGTATCGTGAATGTAACGCGCTGCTTCTTCCTCTAATCTGTGAATCAGATAGGGTTCCAGGCTGTTACAATGTCGCAGGGCTGCGAGGTAGCCATCTAAGTAAAGCCGCAGGTCATCGAAACGATAACCTCTATTCCACATTTCGACGAGAGCGTCGGTGAGTTTTTGGTAGTGCCGGATTGTTTGGGTATCTTGTAGCATGGTCTGAGTTTGAAATCCTTTGTGGTGTATAATGACGGCGGGATTTAGGAACTGCCCGGATTCATACTGAGCAAGCTCAGAAGAGAGGCGATTGCTAAATAAAAGCTTTTACCCTGCTCAACAGGCTACCCTCCATAAAAAATTTCACTTGCTGCTATGCAGTGGCTCGACTCTTTGGCGCGCACCTAAATAATTCACCGTGCGTTTAATAGAATCGGGATGTTGCTGAATTTGGCGATCGAACTGAGTGAGTGTTCCGGCTACCGAGCGAACGGTTGCACGCATTTTAGTTTCAGTTACGCGATTTGTCAACTTCCTGGGAGTGGATACCCTGTCGGGGGGTTCGGTCAAAGCAGGTGGCTAGGTCATAGGCTCGATCGGCTGTAAGCTATATTATTTTCATTGTAAGCTCACCGCCAGAATGATTTAACCTTTCTCAGGTCTGACGATCGCAATTTGACCAAATCTTTAAAATTGATACTAGAAGTTTGTTCGTCGCTTTAAACGCAGCTTATGCTTGAGTAGCCATGGTTACAAAACCTTGACAAAAGCTCTGTTAACCTGGTACCCATTAGTGATAAGGGAAGCTCGCCGTTGTGGGATCTGCAAGTATTTCAATTGTTGAAGGAAATCCGCACCTGCGATCGCTCTTGGGCTGGCATTTACAGCAAGTCGGTCACTGGGTGCACCAATCAGCGGATATCAGTCATGCTAGGGAAATATTTTTCAGCCGCCAGCCAACCCTAGTGATTCTTGATGCCCAATTGCCTGATGGGGACGGTTTGGAATTTTGCCGCTGGCTCCAACAGCAGCAGCAATCGCTGATTTTGATGCTATCAGCGCGGAATTCAGAAGCGGATATTGTCGAAGGTTTGAAGTCGGGCGCCGACGATTACCTGACTAAACCGTTTGGGATGCAAGAATTTATGGCTAGGGTGGAAGCCCTGATGCGCCGCAACCGCACAATGGTACCGCCCGCGATGCTGGAGTGCGGGCGGCTAAAAATTGACTTGGTACAGCGCCGAGTCAGGCTGCATGAGGAACACATCGAGCTTACTCCCCAGGAATTCAGCCTGCTGTACGTGCTGGCTCAAGCTGGAGGAGTGCCTTTGTCGCGCTCCGATTTGCTGCGTCGGGCGTGGCCGGATGCGATTGACAACCCGCGCACGATCGACACTCACGTACTCTCTCTGCGGAAAAAAATCGAAATCGACCCGCGACAGCCGAGTCTAATTCAAACTGTGCGGAATGTCGGCTACCGCCTGAATCTGGAATTGTTGAATACGAATCAACAACATTCACCCGTATTCGGCGCTCCGACATCTGAAACTATCATTAGCCGATAGATCTGATTTTAGGTTGAGAATTGATGTGCGATCGCATCTGTTCTCGCGGCCATAATAAAATCATTGCGGTGCAGTCCCGAAATCGAGTGAGTCCACCAAGTAACGGTAACTTTTCCCCATTCGGTTAACAGTGCGGGGTGATGCCCTTCAGTTTCTGCTGCTTCGCCTACACTGTTAGTAAAGGCGATCGCACTTTTGAAATCCGGGAACTTGTAAGTGCGCTCTAACTGGGGAATACCATTTTTTTCAATCAAATTCCAGTCGGGAATTTGAGGTTTGAGTTGGACAATTTCGTAAGCTGTGACGCGGGGAGAGTTTGGGAGGCAGGCGGCACATTTTTCTTGCAATAGGGTGGGCATAAATTGCTTTTTAGTTCGATGATAGTTTTCTGGGTATTCTATTAGGATTAAGCTAAAGGTACATAACTAATGCGATCTAGATATTCATCATCATCAGCCGCTTCTGCAATTAATACTAAATCAGCAATCACTTGACCAACATCTGCTTGACGGCGAAGTACCAAAATTCCTGGTAAATGATGACCTGTGCTTAAATGATCTGCCAAGTGAAATGGCATTGAGCGGCGGTTCTTAGTAATGAGTAAAAAACCATTTTTTTCACACCAAACTATAATTTCTGGATCTAGTGTACCTCTAGGTGGCACACCTGAATCGCCAACCGTGTGGATAATTAAATTTGGTAGATGACGCAATAGCTGTTCGCGATACAAGGACGGCATATTTTCATCTATAAGGTACTGAATTGCCATTTATTGTGCTGCTGCCCGATTCGCATCGCCTTCTGCTTTTAACTTCCGAAGCCGTAAGACAACAGGCGGAGGATTTTTATCGTGTTCTGCCTGTGCTTTTAGAGTGTACTCTAACCAATCTTCTACATACTTTTCTACAATTTCTGGATTTTGTAGATAGTAAAAAATTGTAGCGTAAATTTGCTCTAAAGTTACTGTGGGAAACAGCTCTGCTATGACTTCTGGTGATTTCTTACCATAAATGTATTCATCGAGAATATCCTCGATCCCAATGCGGGTCTCTTTAATGCGAATATCATCAGCCGCCCAAAAATCAAAATAGTCTTTTAATTGCTTTGGTTGCTTGACTACAGTTACTTCTACAGTTTTACTCATTGTCTCTGGCTCGCTATCGAACACTTACCAACTTTAATTATAGCACGATCGTTGTGCGTCAGCCTGATGTAAATAAATGTTCGATCGCCCGTTTTTTCGGATAATTCATCAAAGAGCGATCGCACTCTCTTTTTCCGCCCAATTCAGTATTAACCGTTCAAAAATCGATCGGGATCGATGCCAGATTCCCGCAGTCTTTCGATCAAAGATTGTAAGCGAGTTTCGGCAATCTCTGCACGCTCCTGTGCCTCATCTGCCCGCTCTTGTGCCTCATCGGCACGCTCTTGTGCCTGCTCGGCTCGCTCCTCGGGAGTCGGAATCCAATTGCCTTCACTATCGTACCAGCGCAACCACAGTCGATCGACTCCCAGATAATCCCCGTGCCACAAACCCAAGCCTAAATCAATCTCAGGCATCCACAGGCGCGAGTCAGACAGTTCTAATTCTTCATAGCGAGCGCCATCCAATTTAAAAGCCCTCAATCGATTAGTGTAGCGACTGAAAACAACATAATAAGGAATCCGCAAAACCTGCTCGTAAACCTCCCATTTCCGCAGTGGCTTTTCCAAACTCGGTTCGTGGTTAATGTTACCATTACCTGCGATTTCCTCAGACACAGACGGCAGTTTTTCCCCATCATTTTCTCCCAAATCTTCTTTTTCTGTTCCCGGCGAGAGCAATTCTACAATCACAAAAGGATTCACACCCTCTTGCCAAATGACATAACTCAGCCGCATATCAACTTCATCATACAATCGGGAAACTCCCACAACTCCAAACCAATCCGGGCGCTTGTACCAAAGCGGGTGACGCACGTCATAATAAAGATTCATGTCGCTTCCGGTAAATATTTGGGAAGCCGAATAGGTGGAAGGGCGGAAGGTGTAGCTCAGCAACTGCGGTTGCAAGCCGTGAAATTCATCAGGCAAACCAGGTTCCTCCGGATTTTCGCTGGGTAGATCGTACATCGTGGGGAGTGTTTCTTTTGGCGATCGGGGCGGTTCTGTTTGAGGCACGGGATATTTAGGAAACATAAGAATTTAGGGGAATAACTGACTTTATTTTAACTCAAGCAATATTAAGCAGGTGGCTGATTTCCCAGCATCTAATTTCGTTAAATTCAAAAGGTTTGTAGTGAGGACTTTAGTCCGCATCAAATTCTGCGGACTAAAGTCCGCACTACAAACCTATTCGATCCAGCTAACAACTTAGCTGCTCGTAAGCTTTCAACGGCTTTGGTTAAAAGAGCAATTTGTTCTGGTATCAAATCAATACTCCTTCTCTGCGAACATTTAGAAAGAAAGGACTTTTCTCTTGCTGAAAACGTGCTGCGGAGGCGAAAGCACTAGAAATTACTACAGTACGATCTAAGCACAAAGCAGCAACAAATTCACTCGTGCGAGCGATTTCTTTGCCAGCACTCACAGGTTCGTCCAATACAACCAAAATATCAATATCAGAATCTGGTTTCGCATCTCCTCTGGCTTGGGAACCGTAGAGAATTAACTGTACAAGTCTGTCGCCGTACAAATCATTAAAGTAGTGGCGCAGTTCAGCTAATATTTCTGGTAAATTCTCGTTCATATTGTTGGTTTATCAAGTTATAGCGGATCTAGCTCTCATATGAGGTACGTTGTTGGGCTTCAGCCCTCTTAGTGGAACTGGTTATATAAGCTATCAGTCATACCTCATCTTTTTGAGAAAGGCTATATATTGTCAGATTATGGATAATCTGGGCGGAATAACACCGCGATCTTATTTAGATTGTAGATGTTGGTGAAATCACGCCCCGATGATATTGAAACAAGTAGTCGTTCGCTCAACCGATAATCTTCTTAATCAAATCCAACTTGCCTAGATAGGGAGCGTACCGCCATTTTAAGTCAAGTAAAAACGACTTTTGCAGCACGCTTTTTTGATGAGAGAAAGTGTCAAAACTGGCTTTCCCATGATAGCTACCAATACCGCTGTCGCCAACTCCGCCAAAAGGTAAAGTTGTAACTCCGACTTGCATAACCGTGTCGTTGATGCAAACTCCACCGGAAGAAGTTTCGCGCAAAACTCGCTCTTGTTTCTCCTTGTCCTTTGAGAACAAATACAAAGCTAGCGGTTTGGGGTGGGCGTTGATTTGGGCGATCGCCTCTGAGAGCTCTTCATACTCCAAAACGGGCAAAATCGGGCCAAAAATCTCATCCTGCATCACCGGCGAATCCCAGGAAACCTTGTCAATTACCGTCGGCGCAATATATTTGTCTTCGACGTTAGTTTGACCGCCCGCGACAATTTCACCATCTTTGATAAACTCTGCCAAACGTCCTAAATGATGCTGATTGATAATTCGGGAATAGTCGGGACTTTTCTGCGGATCTTCGCCGTAAAATTCGTGAATTGATGTTTTAATTGCTTGCATCAAAGCGGGTTTAACTTTTTTGTCAACTAACAGGTAATCTGGAGCAATACAAGTTTGACCGGCATTGATAAATTTGCCCCACGCAATGCGTCTTGCAGTATATTCAACTTGAATGTCTGAGTCTACAATGCAAGGACTTTTGCCACCCAATTCTAATGTGACAGGTGTGAGGTGTTTGGCGGCGGCTTCCATGACTACTTTACCGATTTTTGTGCCTCCGGTAAAGAAGATGTGGTCGAATTTTTCGGCTAATAATTGTTGGCTGATTTCAACTCCTCCTTCGATGGCTGCGATGTAGGCGGGATCGAAGGCTGTGAGAATCATATCCGCGACAACTTTCGACGTGTGCGAGGCGATTTCTGAGGGTTTGAGGATGGCGCAGTTGCCGGCGGCGATCGCCCCGACTAAAGGTGATATCATGAGCTGAAACGGGTAATTCCAAGGCCCGATGATTAAAACGACGCCCAAAGGTTCCGGGTAAATCCGGGCTGAGGCGGGGAATTGATCGATCGGTGTTGGCACTTTTTTGGGCTTGGCCCACGATTCAACGTTTTTGATGGCATAATTGACTTCTGCGAGCGCAGCAATTTCAAAATAAGCCTCATACTCCGGCCTGTTCAAATCAGCCTTGACAGCATCCACAATCCGTGATTGATTGGAGACGATCACACTTTTGAGATTTTTGAGTTGTTCGATCCGAAAATCCACATCTTTAGTTTTCCCAGTAGCAAAAAATTGTCGCTGCTCCCGGATCGTATCGCTGACACTCAATAGCATATTTTCTCCTGTATCTATCTACATAAATGTTACAATAAAAAAATGAAAATATCAAAAATCAATTTTTTATCTTCCTGTTTATCATTGCTTTGCTTGTTCGCAGTTACAAGCTGCAATTCGAGTTCTCAAAAACAAGTTGTTATTTGCTCAAAAGACTTTAGCGAACAAGTCATCCTTGCAGAAATTTTAGCACAGCACATCGAAGCCAAAACAGATATTAAAGTAGAACGCGAACTCAACCTCGGAGGCTCGCTTTGCCATCAATCCCTAACAGCAGGAAAAATTGACTTGTACGTCGAATATACGGGTACAGGTTTTACCAACATTCTCAAACAAAAGCCGATTTCTGACCCCAAAAAAGTCCTCGCCTACCTCAAACAAGAATATCCCAAACAGTTTAAAGCCGAATGGACTGAACCCCTGGGATTTAATAACAGTTTTGCGATTATTTTGCGGGGAGACGATGCCAAAAAACTCAACTTGCAAAATCTCTCGCAATTGGGTAAAGCTGCACCAAAATTGCGCGCTGGTTTCGGGCCGGAATTCAAAGATAGAGAAGATGGATTTCCCGGATTGGCTAAAACTTACGGGATTAAATTTGCGGAAGAACCGAAGGAGTTGCTGTTAGGATTGCTTTATCAAGCACTGCAACAAAAAGAAGTAGATGTGATTGCTGGAGGCACAACCGATGGTTTGATTCAAAGTTTGGGTTTGGTAGTGCTCAAAGATGATAAGAACTATTTCCCGCCCTATGAAGCTGTGCCGGTTGTGCGATCGCAAATTTTGGAAAAATATCCCGAATTGCGTCCAGTGCTCGCAGAGTTGGGCGGCAAAATCTCCGAGGAAGATATGCGCCAACTCAACTATCAAGTTGATGGGAAACAGCAGGATGCCGCACAATTAGCGCGGCAGTTTTTGCAGCAAAAATTGGGTGAGTCCAAGCCTGCAACTCCGGCGAAATAAAGGCACGAATTATGCAAAAAATGGTTGGATATCATGTCGAGCAAAATATCAACTATAGGTTTGTAGTGAGAACTTTAGTCCTTCTTTTTGCGGACTAAAGTCCTCACTACAAACCTACAATCGGGTGCGTCTCGAAGAAGACCGGGCGAATATAATTCGCGTCTATACAAGCACTCACGTGACGGGAGCAGGTTGAAGAACGAACGGTTAAAATTATGTGATCTTCTTCAGAAGACCGGGCGAATAGAATTCGCGTCTATACAGACAAAACCTGCCTTCGCAGGTTGAAGAAGGAACGGTTAAAATTATGTGATCTTCTTCAGTCCGCGGAGGCGGACTTTGTTTGTGTAGCCGCGGTTTTAACCGCCGTCTTTCTTCATTTTTTCTAAACCTGGTTTCAACCGCCGTCTTTCTTAAGTTCCTTCACTCAGCTTCACTCAGCCTCCGCAAATTCAAAATATCGCTCATATTTTTAATCTGCATACAAGTCCGCTCGAACTGTTCTTTATCCTGGATATCCATGCACAAGTCAATTAATGCCGGCAATCCTGGATATGTTTTGACTTGAGCGCTGCGGACGTTCACTTTGTTGTCTTTTAAATGCGATAATACATCATTGAGAACTCCCACTCGATCGAGCGCTTCGACTTGAATGTTAACCGGATAAGTATTGGGGCGAGATTCATTGCGGTTGGTGGAATTCCAACTCACAGGAACTAATCTATCACCCGGTACACTCTCAACATTTGAACAGCCTTGTCGGTGAATCGAAATTCCTCGGATGCGAGTCACTACTCCAATAATTGATTCGCCGGGAATCGGACAGCAACAGCCGGCTAAATGATACAGCAATCCTTCTACACCTGCGATCGGCGATTTGCTCGGAGATGAACTCGGTACGGGTTTGGGTGCGGCTGATGCAGGTATTTGTACTGGCGATTCCTGGATTCCTGCGGGTGCAGCTTCTATTTTTTGCTGCACTTTGACTAAATCTCGCAGTCGGTTGACTACGAGATTTAGGGTGACTTCGCCGTAGCCCAAACCTGCGATTAAATCTTCGACGCTGTGGTAGTTGCAGCGCTGAGCTACTGATTGCATGGGTTCAGATTTCAGCAAGGATTCTAAGCCGTTTTTACCTAATTCTTTTTCCAGCAATTCCCGCCCGCGAGCGAGATTTTCATCTCGGTGCGATCGCTTTAACCACTGGCGAATTCGGTTTTTTGCTCCGTTTGTCTTGACAAAATTCAGCCAATCGGAGCTGGGATGGCCGTTTTTTTGATTCAAGATTTCTACAATATCACCGTTCTTTAAAACCTTGTCTAGTGTCACCATCCGCCCGTTGACTCTGGCGCCGGTGCAGCGATTGCCTATTTCTGTGTGAATGCGGTAAGCAAAATCTACGGGTGTTGACCCGCTATTGAGAGCAATTACGTCTCCGTTAGGAGTGAAAACGTAGATATCTTCGTCGAATAAGTTGTCTTTAATGCTTTGTAAATATTCGCGATCGTCTTTGAGATCGGTTTGCCATTCTAGCAGTTGTCGCAGCCAGGTAAATTTTTCGTCGTCGCCGGTTACTGTGGTATTGGAACCGCCGGTTTCTTTGTATTTCCAGTGGGCTGCTATGCCGTATTCGGCAATGTGGTGCATTGCTACGGTGCGAATTTGTACTTCGATGGGGCGGCCGCTGGTGCCGATGACTCCGGTGTGCAACGATTGATAGCGGTTGGCTTTTGGTAAACCAATATAGTCTTTGAAGCGGCCGGGAATCGGGCGGAATGAATCGTGGACGATCGCCAATGCGCGATAACAGTCATCATTACTTTCTACTATGATCCGCACCGCAGCAATATCGTACACTTGGTTAAAGCCTTTTTGCCTGCGCTGCATCTTCCCATAAATCCCGTACAAATGTTTGGGACGACCGCTGACTTCATAGCATTTAATGCCTAAATTGTCAAGCCTGTCTCGCAAACAGTCTGTGACTTCTGCGAGTTGGGTTTCTCGATCGCCCCGCTTCACCGCCACCAAGTCCTGAATTTCGCGGTAAGCTTCCGGTTCCAGGTATTTAAAGGCTAAATCTTCCAATTCCCACTTAAAGCGCCCGATACCCAAACGGTTCGCCAGGGGAGCAAAAATCTCTCGGGTTTCTAGGGCAATGGTGCGCTGCTTTTCTTCGGACAAATGCTCCAAAGTCCTCATATTGTGCAGCCTATCTGCGAGTTTGACGACAATCACGCGAATATCTTTAGCCATTGCTAGGAACATTCGGCGGAAATTTTCGGCAAGGCGCTCTGTTTTGCTGGAAAAATTAAACTTAGAAAGCTTGGTGACTCCTTCGACTAACTGTCGCACTTCTGCCCCAAACCGCTGTTCTATTTCTTCGAGAGTAATATCTGTATCTTCCACAATGTCATGGAGGAAACCAGCAGCAATCATAGCGCTGTTTCCGCCCATATATCGGAGTATTCCAGCTACAGCTACGGGATGGCAAATATAAGGTTCTCCCGATTTGCGGTACTGTCCTTCGTGCAAGTCGCGGGCAAATTCAAAGGCCCGACAAATTAAGCCGTTGTCCGTCGTACAATTCGGATTTGGGGCTTCGTCAGGTTGCGATCGAGCATTCAGACATTCTTGCAGCCAGTCGGGAACTATGCAAGGATCGATCGCATTCGAGGGAGTCAGAGTGTTTGCGTTCATGGGGTACACCTTTAAAAATTAGAAATACAAATGGTTAAATGCCAGTTTTCGGTTGAATTGCCGAAATTATGTGTTTAGTTATACTAAACTAATTGAATGCCACAATTTGCAATTCAAAAAAATAGTCAATTTTTCTGTTAACTATACCTATCTAATTGCGAGTCGCCCCCCCTCGCAGGTAGGAAAATATAGTGACTCCACTGCCGCCACTGCGGTCGATCGATCGGGTAAAATGGGGATATTTTGGCGGTAGCAGTGGAGGTCAGTCGATTTGAGATTTGAGATTTGAGATTTGACTCGACAGATGAATCTGGAACTAGGGTCTAAAATTTGAAGATATCCACTCTAGCGAGCATTAGGACACTGTACCTGTTTTTGGTGGAGCGGGCGATCGGCATTTACAGGCAACGCTAAACTCAAAGCAGAAGCCAGAGCGATCGAGTCACGCCCCCAGTGATGAAATTTTCTCAAAAAACAGGGAATTGCTGCAAAAAGGCACGGCTTTCCTTCATCTGAGCCAACCTTAAGCAAGAATCTACTTTGATTATAAATATAAATTTGTTCACAAAATCATGATATTGTCCGAAGACCGCCGCCATTGCTACGAAGAATTACAGCAAGCACTCGAACAGCTACAAAGAACTGTTACACAGGATAAGGTCGATCGGGCAGCGCTGGCGATCGAATACAAAAAAGTGCAACAATTTTTCGGAAACCAAATTATGAGAGTCCCCAGCGCTGAGTTAGACGCCTCAGAACCCCCCCCAGAACAGTCATATTTGACGGAAATTCACAAGCAACTGCGGTTATTGGGAACAGATGTCACGTTTTTGCAAGTAGCGAAGCAGCCAGCAACAGCATCCGCAAGGCAAACTGCGACGGCGGAGCGACTTAACACGCTAATTGGCTACTGCGGCGCGGTGCTCCAAAAAAATTCTGGTGCGCCCGGGCCCGTCGAGATGCAAAATTAATAACTGTTTTCGTATAGTAAACGATTTCTTGTAAATTCCTTGAAGATAGCGGTAGACATTGATAGTATGTAATCAATAAAAAACCACCGTGTATGACGAATTCCAATACATTGGATACGGACTCAACTTCACACGCAAAGAAATTCTTGCCTTTTTGGGACAAGTCATGTCAGGAGATATCGAGACAGTTGTGGTCGTCGATCGCTTTGACCTACTCGCGCCCAGGAGTTGACAGATCCATATTATCAAGTGGATCTGTCAACAGCAAAATTGCTAACTCCTGGTTCTGTGCCGAACAGACTTATCTCCCCAACCAGAAATGGTTGAAGATATCCTATGAATCATCCAGGCTGACGATTGCGGACTCTACTCCCAGCGTCAAGACAAATCTACTATCCAAAAAGATCAGAGTCTACCCGGAAACAAAACTAGCTCAGAAATGGCGGACATGGATAGCCGCAAGCAGATGGTGTTACAATCAAGCAATTGCCATTCTCAAAAATGAAAAAATCGGTAAATATGAATTGCGTAAACGCATCATGGATTCAGCACCTGAATGGGTGTCTCAACAGCCATACAACCCGCGTCAACTAGCAGTATTTCAAGCCTGCGAAGCACACAAAGCAGCTTGTAAATCCCAAGGTACAGCCAAGTTTAGAAGTTGTCAAGAACCAACTCAAACTATTAGGTTTCAAACAGCGAACTGGAAATCAAACACATTCTATCCGCGCGAAACCAAAGGCTTGTCTTTTAAAGCGTCTGAAGCAATAGTGGAGGTAATGCAACACGAACCAACCCTTAGTATTATCAACGATCAATGGTTTATCTGCTATGCGGTTGACACTGTTGCACCGCCTCCGACTCAATCCGAATTAGCGATTGCCTTAGACCCGGGAATCAGAACATTTATGACAGGATTTGACGGTCATAATATACTGAAATTAGGCAAAAGTGATATCGGTCGCATTTATCGGTTAGCCAGACATTTAGACAAGTTAATGTCTCGGCTCGGAAAAAGCAAAGGTAGTCAGTTTAAGCGGCTGCGGTATCGATTGAGAAAAGTAGCAGCAAGGATTCGTGTTAAGATTAAGAACTTAGTTTCGGAATTGCACAATAAGGCGGCTAATTACCTAGTTAGCAAGTATAAGTTAATTTTCTTGCCAACATTTGAAACGCAGCAAATGGTAAAAAAGGGTAAGCGAAAACTTGCCACGAAGACAGCTAGAGCGATGGTGACTTTGAGTCATTATCGTTTTAAACAAACGTTGAAGCATCAAGCATCCAAGTACGGTTGTGTTGTAGTAGACGTGACAGAAGAGTACACCAGTAAGACTTGTTCAAAATGCGGTCATATCCATAGCAAGTTGGGCGGCTTAAAAACGTTTAAATGTCCCGAATGCGGACACACTCTGGACAGGGATTTAAACGGCGCTTTCAATATTCTGTTGAAAGCTTTGAGGGATACCTCCATGTCTGGTAAGCTGCAAGCTTTCCAGATTATGCCATACACAGTAGATTTGGGTGGATTCCTAGATTTACCGGGTTAAATGTATCTGAATTAACAGGGAATATAGATAAGGCAAGGAGAAATAAAGCGGTGGAATGTCCAAAATGCAAGCATCCCAACTTAGACGGTGGCACCTTAGCCGGCAGTATGTCGGTGCAGTGGTGTCCCAACTGTTACGGTATCTGGATTCCGGGCAAAGAATACGAAGCTTGGCAGAAAGAACACAGCCTCTGGTACAACAAATCCGAGAAGCCTCAGCCGACTGGCACTCTCGGCATAGAATTCACGCCGTCTCCCTACGACAGCAAAGCAGCACTGTGTCCCGAAGACGGTCACTATCTGTCGCGGGCAAAGGTTCCGTTTAGCAGAGTGCCCTTTTACATAGAGCGCTGTATGCTGTGCGGAGGAATTTGGTGCGATAACGGCGAGTGGGATATTCTCGAAAGTCTGGGATTCCACACCGAGATTGACAAGATGTTTTCTCCCAACTGGCAAGCTAAGGCCCGCGTGCAAGAACTCGCTGCTCGGGAACGTCAGGTGCTGACTGAGAAGCTGGGCCCGGATATCGCCGGATATGTGTTGGAACTAGCGGAAGTTTTAGCAGACCATCCCCATGCTGATTGTGCGGCTACTTACATATTGCGGAGAGCTGAGTTGAAACGAAAGGAAATTTAGTCAGTTGGCAGTTGGCAGTTGGCAGTTGGCAGTTGGCAGTTGGCAGTTGGCAGTTGGCAGTTGGCAGTTGGCAGTTGGCAGTTGGCAGTTGGCAGTTGGCTTGGCAGTTGGCAGTTGGCAGTTGGCAGTTGGCAGTTGGCAGTTGGCAGTTGGCAGTTGGCAGTTGGCAGTTGGCAGTTGGCAGTTGGCAGTTGGCTGTGGTCATTAGTTATCAAATACTGACTAACAACTGACAACTAACTGACAACTAATAATTAACTGCTATCATGTCTGGTCGATTGTCATTAATAAAATTGTTTGTAGTAAGGATGAAATTTATCCCGTCACCCCGATTGATGACTCGCCGTCCTCACTACGAACGATTTAGGATTATATGACGGGACATGATATGACCAATAACCAATAACCAATAACTAACAACTAATAACTAACAACTAATAATTAACAACCAATAACCAATAACCAATAACCAATAACCAATAACCAATAACCAATAACCAATAACCAATAACTAAGGACTAAGGACTAAGGACTAATGACTAATGACTCTTCTCTATTTTCGGTTGAAAATCTGCGAGTAGCTTATCCTCAGCGGCGGGGCCAATCCGGTTGGGCCGTTGATGGGGTTTCCCTGGCGTTGGAACCGGGGGAAAAACTGGGATTAGTTGGGGAGTCTGGGTGCGGTAAGTCAACTTTGGGTAGGGCGGCGATGCGGTTGCTGCCGGATTCGACTTTGGTTGAGGGGCGGGTTGGTTTTGGTGGAGAGTCGGTGTTTGAGATGAATGCTTCGCGGCTCAGACGCTTTCGGGGCGAAGCTGTGGCATTGATTTTTCAAGATCCGATGACTCGTCTCGATCCTTTGATGACTGTTGGGGAACACTGCATTGAGACTTTGCAGGCTCACAGACCGAATTTGAATCGCAAGGAAGCTAAGAAACGGGCGATCGAGATTTTGGATGCTGTGAAAATTCCGGCGTCTCGCTGGTCGCAATTTCCCCACGAATTTAGCGGTGGAATGCGCCAAAGAGTGGCAATTGCTTTGGCTCTTTTGCTCGATCCTAAATTAATTGTGGCGGATGAACCGACGACGAGTTTGGATGTAACTGTCGCTGCTCAGATTTTGCAGGAGTTAACCCGACTTTGCGCTTCAAGAGGAACGGCGATTTTATTGATTTCTCACGATTTGGCGATGGTGGCTGAGTATTGCGATCGCATTGCGGTGATGTACGGCGGCAAAGTCGTAGAAACGGGGCCGGTGTTGGATGTGTTTGAACGGCCGCAACATGAATATACTCGATCGCTCCTCAAAGCAGCTTTGCACATTCAAGCTGATTCGGGTAAAGGGTTAACATCGGAGGAAAGAAGGACTGAAGTCCTCACTACAAACTTAACAAATTCACCTCTGTTGACTGTGACGAATTTACAGCAGCACTACAGTTTAGAAAGCAATTTATTAGACCAGTTATTTTCGCGGAACCGCCAGGTAATTAAAGCCGTAGACGGCGTTAGTTTAGAGCTAGAGCGGGGAGAAATCCTCGGGCTTGTAGGGGAGTCCGGCTGCGGCAAAAGTACGTTATCGCGCACAATTTTGCGGCTAATTCCCCCGACAGGTGGCAAAGTGGAATTTCAAGGCATAGATATCACTGCCCTGAGTCGCGATGCTGTCAGGAAACACCGCCGCCAAATGCAAATGGTATTTCAAGATCCCCACGCTTGCTTGAATCCGATGATGACTGTCGGGCAAAGTATTGCCGATCCTTTGTTGATTCACAAATTAGCTAAGGGAGAAGAAGCTAAAAAACAAGTAATCCAAATGTTAGAGCGGGTGGGTTTGACTCCTGGGGAGGATTTCTTTCGCCGTTATCCGGGGGAACTGTCGGGGGGACAACAGCAGCGGGTTTCCATCGCCCGAGCTTTGATTACTCGGCCGCAACTGATTATTTGCGACGAACCGGTGAGTATGCTGGATGCTAGCGTACAGACTCAGGTATTAGAGCTGATGCTGGAGTTGAAGCAGGAATTTAATTTGACTTATCTGTTTATTACGCACGATTTGTGGGTGGCGAGGTTTTTTTGCGATCGCATTGCGGTAATGAATTCGGGAAAAATTGTGGAAATCGGGAAAACTAGGGATATTTTTACTAATCCGCAGCACCCTTATACTCAGGAGTTATTGCAGGCTGCTCCTTTACTGGCTCGAACTCAATAAAAATGTATAAAATTAGCGCAATCAGATATTAGTCAGCAACTTCTATATGGATTTCGGAAATTTCTGATTAAATTCGTTACAGTGAAGGGATACTTTTCAAATCATCCCACGGACACCAAGCAAATATGGCAAAATCTGACTTAGGCAGTTTTGCGGTGGCATCCGAAGCCTCACTCGAAATCGCAGAGGATGAGGACACCGAGATCGATCGTCCGACGGTAAGTAGATCGTCAGCATACAACAGTTGGTCTGCCGACGATCCCGTGGGAGCTTTGTTCAAAGAAATGGCTCGCTATCCCCTACTGACTGCCACCGAAGAGGTAGAGTTGGCGCGCCGCGTTCAAGAATTGGTAGCCCTTCAGGAACTAGAAGAGCGTTTAAAGCAGGAATTGGACAGAGTGCCCACAAAAGCTGAACTAGCCACGGCTTTGGGGGTGAGCGAAACTCAACTGCAACAGATCCGCTACCAGTGTCAGTCGGCGAAACGGAAAATGATCAGCTCTAATTTGCGCTTGGTGGTTTCGATTGCCAAACGCTATCTCAACCGGGGCGTGCCTTTTCTTGATTTAATTCAGGAAGGATCTTTGGGTTTGAACCGAGCCGCCGAAAAGTTCGATCCTGAGAAGGGTTATAAATTTTCTACCTATGCCTATTGGTGGATTCGCCAAGGAATTACCCGCACAATTGCCAATCAAGGGCGGACAATTCGGTTGCCGGTTCACATTGTCGAACAGTTAAATAAACTCAAAAGAGTTTATCGGGATTTGAGGCGTTCTCTTCAACGCAATCCCACTGAACTTGAACTTGCTAAAGAAATGGAAGTTACTTCCGAACAGCTTCGTTACCTCCAGCAAGTGCGCCGCCAATCTTTGTCTCTCAACCACCGCATCGGCACGGAAGAAAGTTCGGAACTTTTGGATGTTATTGAAGATAATGCAACGCAATCTCCCGAAGCTCAGATGAATGAGATGATGATGCGCCAAGATATTTTGGAGGTGTTGGATAATATTTTGACTGAGCGGGAAAAAGAGATTGTTGCTATGCGTTACGGTTTGATAACTGGCGAACCTTACACTTTAGAAGAAGTCAGTAGTTTGTTCAATCTGTCCCGCGAACGAGTCCGTCAAATTCAAAATAAGGCTATGCGAAAGCTGCGCCGCCCTCAGGTGACGGAACGGTTGAAGGGCTGGTTGAAATAAGCTTCAAAACATTGAGTTTGCATTGTGAAAAGTCTTAAATATTGGACGGCGAATGAAATTCGCGTCTATACAAACAAAACCCGCGGAGGCGGGTTTAATTGGTTTAACTGGTTCCAAGGCAGGGGAGCATCTTATTTTTGTAAAAAGCATTTTTTTCTTATAGTGCGAGCGTCCCCGCTCGCGTATCGTATAATACGCGAGCGTCCCCGCTCGCGTATCGTATAATACGCGATCGCCCCCGCTCGCACTATTAAATGCAAAACTGAGATCCTCCCCCAAGGCAGAGCCTTGGAACAGATATTCAGAGGCTCTGCCTCGGCTGGGAAAAAAGGAGGCAGAGCCTCCAGATCTGCGTTACTAGGCAGGAGCCTGGTAACGAGTAGAATTAAAAATATCTTGATGTGGTATTTTAAATTGTTGATTGTCGCTTACTACTGATTGATTTATGTCTGATGAGGTGATTTTGCGTCCAGCTACCCGCGCCGATGTGCCGGTGCTGTTTGATTTGATTAAGGCTTTAGCTGAGTACGAAAAGTTATCTGATGCGGTAACAGGTAATGCGGTAGATTTGGAAAATCATTTGTTTGCCGATCGCCCTTTTGCTGAAGCGATTCTAGCAGAATCCGAAGGTCGGATTGTCGGCTGGGCGCTATTTTTTTACAATTATTCTACTTTTTTGACTCAGCCGGGGATTTATTTGGAGGATTTGTTTGTGCTCCCTGAGTTTCGCGGGCGGGGAATTGGCAAGTCTTTGATTGTTTATTTGGCGCGGTTGACGGTGGAAAGGGGCTGCGGGCGCTTGGAGTGGAGTGTGCTTGATTGGAATGAATTGGCGATCGGATTTTACAAGGGTATCGGTGCTGATGTGATGCCCGACTGGCGGATTTGCCGGGTGGCGGGGGAGTCTTTGGCGACTTTGGCCTCGAAGTGATTTTATCAGTTGGCGATCGCACTACGACTCTCAAAAACGACTCTCAGAAACCGGGCTTTTTGCTGAATCTGCCGTCTGTAACCCGTCTTTTCCCGAAAAACCCGGTTTCTGGGCACCTCGTGGGTCAATTTTGGGTTGGGTAAATCCTAGTAAATAATTGGCAAAAATATAGGAAAATTTAAGTGACAGTAGATTTTGACTGAGAGAGTAGATCGTGATTATTTGGGTAAACGAGCAAATCGATCCGTCGGGTATTCTTTATGCTTGCATTGCTTGTGGCGATGAGACTCAAGCCAAGCAATGCCACGAATCTTTTGAGCAGAATTTGACGGCAGAGCAAAAACAGCAGGGCTGGGTTGCTACATTGCGAACAGTTACTTCTTGGGATGAGGTGCCTGTTAATTCTTTGAAATTGAATTGATGAGGGCAAGTTAGTCGATTTTAGATTTTAGATTTTAGATTTTAGATTGACTCCACAGATGCAATTTGGGAGTTTGAACTTTCGTCTAAAATTTTGATCGATACCCTCCGTCGTGTTGGCGCTTAATATGCGTTTTTGGTTGACTTATCAGCAGATTTAGTCTCGCTGTATTGAGGTGCGATCGCAACTGCCGGAAAACACAGCATATAATTTCGGAAAATGCCAGATAACTCGTTAGCAGAGCCTTCTAAGACGATCGCACTTTTGTAAAATTCAAACAAATCTGGTGAAAGTGTATCTGAAAGTACAATGCTGCAATCGTTGATGTCTGATACTCTCAAAATTGTGTCCTCCTGGCTGCGGGAATTTGGGCGGGAAATTGCGGGGGCGCAGTTCCCCGGCGGGAGGGTGAAACAGCCTGCATCCTGCGATCCCATAGCTGCAAGTTCCGCTAACGACAAATCGCATTTTTCAAACTGGTTTTAGCCTTACTATTAGTCAATAGAGGCATTTCAAATTGTCAAGTTAAGTTTTTATGATTGAGACATTATTTCACGCTTATACGCCTCTAGTGATCTGGACTGGGTTGGGACTGCTGGTATTTCGGTACATCCCAGTTGATTTTCCTAAGCTGCTGAGCCGCTTTCTGTTCTGGATTGGGATACCCCTGCAAATTGCAGTTTTAGCCCGTCAGAGCGATTTTTCCGGTGCTGTCGGATTCACACCGGCGATCGCCATATTCGTATTATTTGTCAGTACGAGTTTAGCTTGGTTGACTTGGGTATTATTACGGCGGCTGAGCACCCGCCACGTCAAAAAGCCATATTTTGACGGCAAACATTCTGTAGTTAATTTATTTCTATTAAATATAAATTCCCTGACGCGATCGAGCCAAGGCAGTTTTATCCTAGCTGCGATGTTAGGGAATACCGGCTTTGTCGGATTAGCAATCACCCCCGCGATCATCAGCAGCGATAACAACAACTGGGCCGTCTTGTACAGCGTCACCAACAACGTGATGGGAAGCTACGGATTTGGTGTATTTCTTGCTAGCTATTTCGGGCATTCCGATGGAAAAAATCACTGGTGGATTCAGCTTCGGGACGTGCTAACAGTTCCCGCCCTGTGGGCATTTATCATTGGTTTTTTTACCAGAAGTGTCCCCCTGCCTGAGACTGTAGAATCGGGATTGCAGACGGCAGTTTTAGGGGTAATTGCTAGTGCTTTGGTGTTGGTTGGTATCCGGCTGAGAGCTATTAAAACATGGCAAAGTTTTGAACTAGCGTTAATCCCGTCGCTGTTAAAAGTGGTAATTGTGCCGGTGCTGATCGGATTGGGTGCTAGTTTTTTCGGATTGAGCGGCGATCCGAGGTTGGTTTTGGTGTTGATGTCGGGAACGCCCACGGCTCTTTCGGTGCTGATTTTAGCAGAAATATATGAACTCGATCGCGATTTGTTAGCTAGCAGTATCGCCCTCACTTCTGTCGGTTTGCTGTTGATGCTTCCGCTGTGGTTGGCTTGCTTTATTTGATATTAACTGAGTTGGCTGTTGACTGGTGACTGTTGACTGTTGCTCGAAGGAAGAGGGAAGAAGGAAAAATAGTCCTTGATGCACATAATCTGTCTGTAGGGTGTGCAGCGTGCAATTTTACCATGACAATAGCTGGCGGTTGCTAATATTAGCTGAATTGTCAAATTAGATGACTCTAAAATTTTGGATTACAATTGACAATAACTGCACGGGAAAGGACGATGAACGAGACAATAACTGCTACAGGTTTGCCTCCTGCATTCCCCGATCATACCCAACTGCCAGAGGAAGACGGTACATTTGTGAAGAATTTTCAGGAGCATCCCCAGAGTATCATTCTGACAGATTCGATCGCGTCGGTGGTAGAGCGGCTGCATCCAGACGGACAATATGCGATCGGGCAAGATTGCGGAATTTACTGGCGAGAAACTGACCCGCCAGAGCGAGGCGCAGAAGCACCGGATTGGTTTTATGTGCCCAACGTACCGCCAACAATCGACGGTTATCGCCGTTCTTATGTACTTTGGCGGGAACACATGGCTCCGTTCATTGCTTTAGAGTTTGCTAGCGGGAATGGAGATGAAGAGCGCGATCGCACTCCGCTAGCTGTAGCCGCTGACGGTACTACAACTAAACCGGGTAAGTTTTGGGTTTACGAAAGAATTATCCGCATTCCTTACTACGGCATTTATGAAATTAAAACGGGCAATTTAGAAGTCTATCACCTGATAGATTTTGTCTATCGCAGGATCGAGCCAAACGAACGCGGTCACTATCCCATTCCTGTATTAGATGTAGAATTGGGACTTTGGCAGGGAAGTTATCAAAATCAAGAAATGCTTTGGCTGCGGTGGTGGGATTCCCAGGGGAATTTGCTGTTAATTGGCTCCGAACAAGTTGAAATTGAGCGGGCTAGAGTCGAGCAAGCGGAGCGAAAAGCCGAGCAAGCAGAGCGAAAAGCCGAACAAGCGGAGCGAAAAGCCGCCCAGTTAGCTGATCGACTGCGAGCAATGGGCATCGATCCGGATGCTGAGGATTGAGATCGAATCTGATGGCCTCGGAGTTATACTGAGCGTGCGATCGCCCGCTTCCAGTACCGAAAAAATTTGAATTGGTTTTACCGGGACTGAGGAACAGACAGCAAAGCGAACAGAAACAGCCAACAATCCTATCTATCTATTCCCCGATGACAAACTCAGTTTTGATCGATCGTTTAGGTAACTGGAACCCGCAACTGCTGCGGGAACTTCGCGGTAGACTCAAACCCCACACAGTCATTGCAGCGGTCTCATTTTCGGTCATCTTCCAAATTATTTTACTGCTGATTGCCTCGCCAAATTCCCGCCTCTTTTCAGACGGCTGGCTGGACTTGTGGCAAATCATCACTTGGATGCTGCCCTATGTAACATTTACCCTCGGAAGTTATTGGATAGTCAACGACATCGGACAGGAACAGAAACGGGGAACTCTGAATTTTATTCGGCTGAGTCCGTGTCCGGCGTGGCAGATTCTGCTGGGTAAAATGCTGGGCGTTCCCGTACTGCTGTATATTTTCCTAGGGCTGATGGTTCCCCTGCACTGCTTGGCCGGCTTGCAAGCGGGGATTTCGCTGCCCCTGATTGCCAGCGTCTATCTGATGCTCGCACTTGGATGCGCTATATGCTACAGCGTAGTGATGCTCTGCGGGCTGGTAAGTGAAACACAGAGAACAGGGAACCCACCACAGGCAACAGCCTTTGGAGTTGGGGCGATCGCCTGTTGCGCGATCGCCCCATTGTACATGAGCTGGAACACCGCCATCACATGGCGGCCGCTGTTGGCGAATTCAGAAATATTCGGATACCCACATCCTGTTGTTTCGTGGTTTTTGCTCCCGATTAACAACATAGGTGTGGTGTCTCATACTTTTAGTTTAGTGGTGTTAGGCACTACTGCGTTTTTGCTGTGGCGAATATTGTTGCGGAATTTCAACAAACCTCGATCGACTGCGATCGGCAAACGGCAAAGTTATGCCATTTTAGCTGGTGTAGAAGTTCTCGCTCTAGGCTTTTTCCTACCCACAAGCGTGGTGGATGAGCAGAACGCCACCTTGGCAGCTATCTCGATGTACGTTTTGACCGTTATGCTGCTGCTGGTTTTAATGCTTGCTATCTGCCCTCAACGCCAAGCTTTATTAGAGTGGGTACGCTATGATTCTCCCGGCTGGCAAAGCTTAATTTGGTCGGATCGAAGCCCTCTGTTAGTGGCTGTTATTATCCATCTAATCGTAGCAAGTGCGCTGTTAGTACCTTGGCTATTTTGGATAGGTATCGGCACTAAAAAACTTGTAGAAACAGGTCTTTTAGTTCTGTGTACGACAAATACGATCTTAATATCCGCCACCTTCGTGCAACAAGTTTGTGCGACGAAAATTCGCAATCCAATGGGATGGGCGAGCTGTGGATTCAGCATTTGGTTGCTCCTTGCTCCCGGAATGCTCCTATATTGGGAACTCATCCCCGATCGCATTCCTGCAACCGCCGCACTTTGGACGCTATTCGGCTATGGGTTTTGGCAGTTCTACAAACCAACAGCAATACCTTTTGTGGGATTGGGAATTCTTGCTCAATGGCTGTTTCTAGCATTTCTGCTGAGGAGATTTCAGAAAACTATGCAGAAATTAAAAGTAGGAACTTAGTACGATTTTAGATTTGGGATTGGGAACGATCGCAATTCGAGTTCTATACTAGGGCAATCCCAATTATTTCGCACAAATCGTAAGTCTAGCGGACTTCCTTCCAGTCACAAACAACAAAGCTTATGGAAACCAAACCACCTCTACCGCCCTTTACGCTAGAAACAGCAAAAGCCAAAGTTCAAGCTGCCGAAGATGCCTGGAATACCCGCGATCCCGAACGAGTAGCCCTAGCTTATACAGAAGATTCTGAGTGGAGAAACCGCGCGGAATTCTTCAGCGGACGGGAACAAATCAAAGCTTTTTTAACACGAAAATGGGCTAAAGAATTAGATTACCGTTTAAAGAAAGAACTGTGGAGTTTTACAGATAATCGGATTTCTGTCCGCTTCGAGTATGAATGGCACGATGATTCAGGCTACTGGTATCGCGCCTATGGAAACGAACAGTGGGAATTTGCCGAAAATGGGTTAATGCGAAGACGTGAAGCCAGCATTAATGATGTTCCAATTCTAGAGTCTGAACGCAAATTTCGATAACTCCTAAACCTATCCAAAGGTACGTAGTTGCGCTTCAGCGCTCCAAAGGTACGTAGTTGCGCTTCAGCGCTCCAAAGGTACGTAGTTGCGCTTCAGCGCTCTTAGGTACGTAGTTGCGCTTCAGCGCTCCAAAGGTACGTAGTTGCGCTTCAGCGCTCTAAAGGTACGTAGTTGCGCTTCAGCGCTCCAAAGGTACGTAGTTGCGCTTCAGCGCTCCAAAGGTATAGCCTTTTTCAAAAAGTGAGGTATGACTGATACGTTATGTAACCAGTCCCGCTAAGAGGGCTGAAGCCCAACAACGTACCTCACCTTTCTGAGAACCGCTATAGTTGCGCTTTAGCGCTAAAGCGCAACAACATACCTCATCCTCAATCAGTAAGCAAACTCGGAGAAGTGATCACAAAGACATCCCTAGTTCCGACTCCTTCCACTTCCGGTTTAATCGGCGTAGTAAAGTGGAAAAACTCGTGATCGTTGACTAATAGCAATTCTCCCGGATGCAGAATTTTATTAAAAACAGGCTTCTCTTTCTTCGCCAAATACAAATGCGTTTCCCCGCCCACAATATTAGTGCGATCGACCGAGAAAATCGCGATAAAATCAGTACCGTCTTGGTGAATGCCTTCCGGTGCGGGGTTGCCGAAATTTTTCGGCGAACAACTCGTCCTGATTTGATGCACTCCGATTTCAGCTTCCGGGTGAATTTTGCATGAATCGAAGAAAGCAAAAATCAGTTGTTTGAAGTTATCGAGCGCAATTAGCCGATCGTCCAATTCAGCAAATTCCCGCCGGATGTCGCCCACCACCGGATTGTACTCTTTGCTTTGAAACAAATAGCCGTGAGGTAACTTAACTAACTCATTCCCGTTCACGACAAACCGCGACAATCTTCTCGAACGATACTTGCCTTTAATATAAGGATCTACAGGCATATCGTTAAAAAATGGCTTGAAACCTTCTAGCTTAATCGAGTTTACCTTCTTAAAAGTAAACATGAAAGCATAGTCCAAATGAATGGATTCTAATATGGTTTTCATGGATTATTCTCCTTTAAGCCTTGCTCCCCTCCTAAGTTTTGCCTTAAGAAGGTTTATACTTCTACTCTAGCTCAGGTTTTTTGAATGAGTCGTAAAAAATACTACAAAATTTGCAAAGATATCGTAAAGAAGGAAGAAGGAAGAGGGAAGAGGGAAGAGGGAAGAAGGAAGAGGGAAGAGGTAAAAAGACATACACAGCAAGCTTTTTAGCGATCGCTATTTCACATTTAATTAAGTGGATTTACTTAGCAACTTAATTCCGCACTGCTTTGACTAGCGACTGACAAGCCCGCAGGAAGACGGCAACATCGACCCCAACTGCAACGTACTGAACGCCAGCATCAATCCACTGCTTGGCGATTTCCGGGTTGTCGGCAAAAGTACCTGCTGCTTTACCTGCTTTGCGGATGGTTTGCACTGCTTCCTGCATCATGTCGATGACTCGCCGATCGCGAACTTGGCCCGGAATGCCGATCGACTGTGACAGATCGTAAGGCCCCAAAAAAATCACATCAATATGAGGGACTGTCACAATTTCTGCCAGGTTCTCGATGCCACCTTTACCTTCGATGTGAATCACCACCAAGGATTCTTCATTGAGTTTGTCCGTGATATCAACGCCCGCAGCAGTATAACGTCCGGCCCGCGTAGCGAAAGAAAGGCCGCGCGCGCCCAGAGGACTGTATTTAGCGCTTTTGACAGCGATTTCGGCATCGATTTTGCTTTCAATTTGAGGTATTTGAACCCCTGCGCTGCCGATGTCGAGAGCTCGTTGAATTTGTGGGCCGTCGTTTTTGCGGACGCGGACGATGGGTGCAATTCCGACGCAGTCGGCGGCGCGGCACAAATCTTCAGCCGCTAGCGGGTGCAGGGGGCCGTGTTCCATGTCGATGACGGCGAAATCAAATCCAGCATGACCGCAGATTTCCATGAATGCGGGATAGGCGCAGTTCATAAATAAGCCGAGGACTGTTTCGCCTTGTTTGATTTTTTGTTTGAGTTCGTTTTGACGCATAAGTTTGGAATTTTTAACCGCAGATGAACGGCGATTGACGCGGATTATTTTAAATCTTATAACGGGTGCATCTGGTTTTAGCAAATATATCCGTAGGGGCGAAGCATGACCGCAGTAAATATAAAATTATAACTAATAACTTATATGCGGTCATGCTTCTTCAGGCTTCAACAACCAGATGCACGCCTTATAGCTCAATACGGTTTACTTAAGATAGTCCGAAGAGAGGAACGAAGCAATCTCCGTATCTATTTCTCATCGGATTTTACCCCCAGGGCGCTATATCAGTAAACGGTATTGCCTTATAGCTCACAAAATCCCGCAACAAGTTACTTTATGTTAAGAGAATTGACATAAATTTTATAGCTGATTTTGCTTCTATTTTAAAAGGAATCAAACACAAAAGCCATGCAAAAATAAACATTCCTAATATCGGTAAAAATATTGGGCCCACAGAGGGTTCTACTAACCAAGCAAATAAAGCAAACATTCCAATACTGCCCGTTGTCCACAGCCAAAGAATCATAAATGCTAGGACTATTTTATGTAAAGTCAGCCTAATTTTGATGGAACAACCAAACGGTTGAGAATGGATATCTCCTTCGATAATTGGCAAAAATGAATTGCGGCCCGTGATGATGCGACTGATTTTGAAGGTATTGCCAGAAATTGTTCCTTCGTAAGGTTTTGCAGGTGGCGGGCCGAAGGGTAGAGTTACTCTAAAAAGTTTGGGAGGAGTGACAACTTCGTCCAACCTGTGCAAAACTTCCGAAAAAGTTAAACTTGTCGTAATTGTTAAACTCTCAAAAGGAATCAAAGATCTAAAAAATTTGACGATTTTAAGCATAAGGTTTATCCTGCTTTTATATAGTTGTTGATGGTATTTATGCCTCTTGTATAAAAAAGTTTGCCCTGACAACACGGCGAAATACCAGTATACTGCAAAATAAACATTTGGATGCGATGAGTGTTGTTCACTTATGTCTAAATTGATTCCACAATCTCCGATTAAACTGCGACGGTATCTATTTTCTTCGCTCAAAGGTCGATCGCTCGTCACCTTCACCCTCAGCCTGATTACCTCCCTCTCGGCTATTACCCCAGCCTTGGCTGCGCTTCCTCGCAATCCCGACAAAGAGGAAACTTGCGACATTCTCGTAGCCGGTGGCGGGCTAGCAGGTGCTGCTACCGCCTACGAAGGTTTGCTGGCGGGGCGCACCGTTTGCATCACCGAAATTACTGACTGGCTGGGCGGTCAAATTTCCTCCCAGGGAACCTCCGCACTAGATGAAAGAGACACTCAGCGATCGCTCTTATTTTACCCGCGCGGCTACCTAGAACTGCGGCAGCGCATCAAGGAACATTACGGGAGACTAAATCCCGGCGGCTGTTGGGTTAGCTATTCCTGTTTTATGCCCTACAACGGCCACAAAATTCTATCTGACATTTTGCAAGATGCCGCAGAAAAAGGCAAAGGGAAGCTGAAATGGTTTCCCAATACGGTGATTAAAGAACTAGCAGTTACTCCGGCCTCGGCGGGGAATGCGGTTGGGGGCCAACAGATTAAAAGTGCGATCGGCATTCAACACAAACCAGCCGCCAACACCCCGCCAATCAACACCGAAACTCTGTCTCAAACCATCGAAGATGCCTATCGCTACGAAAACTCGGCGCGATTTAACAAAACTATTATTCGGTTTACTTCCAAACCACCAAACCAGTCAAAATCCCAACCGAGAGGTGCAGATTGGTTCGTGGTAGATGCGACTGAAACAGGCGAATTAATCGGACTTGCCGATGTTCCCTACCGCCTGGGAATTGACCCGCGTTCTCCTCTGGAACCTTCCTCCGCCAGCCCCAACGGCGACACTTACTGCACCCAAGGTTTTACCTACACTTTTGCCATGGAGGCAACGAAGGAACCGCAGCAGCACCAACAGCCGTCTTTCTATCAACAATACGCTCCTTACTACAGTTATGAATTAGCGAGATTAGCTAGTTTTCCGCTAGTTTTTAGCTACCGCCAAATTAGGAGCATGAGACCGGATGAGCCGCGCCCTGCCGACCCGAAGCAATTCCCGATTTATCCTGGGGATATTTCCATGCAAAACTGGACGTGGGGGAATGATTACCGTCCCGGTTCTGCCGAGGATAATTTAATTTATTCTCGATCGCAATTGGCAGCAAACGGTCAACTGCAACCGGGTGGCTGGATGGGCGGTTTGCGCGCGGAAACTTTGCGCCGCGGTGAAGAGAATGCGAAAGGATATTTCTACTGGCTGGTAGCAGGAACCACTGACTCGCAATTAGGTAATGGAGTGAAAAAGCCTTATCCTAACAATCGCTTTTTGAGCGGCTTGGATTCGCCCATGGGGACGGTTCACGGACTTTCTAAGTATCCTTATATGCGGGAGGGGCGGCGGATTATTGGGCGGCCGACTTTTACTCAACCTCAAGGTTTTACGGTGTGGGAAGTTGATATGTCTCGCAATGATTTTAAGACGGATTTTTACCGCCAGAATTTGTCGGAACAAGAGTATCGCAATTTGTGGCTGGCTTTGGGAGGCTTGAATGCGCCGGCTTTGGCTGTGGGAATTCAGTCTGTTGAGGAGACAAAATCGCGATCGCGCGCCACGATTTATCCTGATAGTGTAGGTATCGGTCATTATGCGATCGACTTTCACCCCTGCATGACCAACAGCCCGCCAGAAGCACCGGGAAACACCGAACGCGAAGGCACTCGCAAAGGTCAAGGATCGGCTTATCCGTTCCAAATTCCCCTGCGGGCAATGATTCCTCAGAAGATTGACAATATGTTAGTGGCGGGTAAAAGTATTGCTGTCAGCCACACGGCAGCGGCTGCTTATCGAGTGCATTCCTTTGAATGGTCTGCTGGGGCTGCTGCGGGAGTTACGGCTGCTTTTTCCCTAGAAAAGGGGATTTTACCCTATGAATTGGTGGACGAATTGCCCTCCCGCGAGCCAAATTTGGAGGCGTTGCAGTTGCGGTTGCAGCAAAATAAGAATCCGATCGCATTTCCGGGTACTTCTATCTTCAATAGTTCGTGGCAAAACTGGAAATAAATAAGAAGTCATTAGTCAGTTGTCATTAGTCAGAAGGAAGAGGGAAGAAGGAAAAAAGAGGATTGTTCCCATTCTCCCCCTGTCCCCCCTGTCCCCCCTCTCCCCCTCTCCCCCTCTCCCCCTCTCCCTCTCCCGTGCAGATTACCAAGAAAAATATTAAGCTAGCTAAAGGACAAGCGATCGACAGCTCGGAACAACAAACCCGTTTTTCCCCAAAAAACCCAATATTTGCCGTTTTTTGCTTTTATAGCAATCGCCCCAGCGATGAGGACATAAATAACCTCATGAATAGAGCCTCCTAACCCATAGCATCAACGGTTTGATTTCCTGACTGTGCAACTGTCAACTGTCCACTGTCAACTGTCCACTGCTATACCCGCCCTCAAATCACAAAATTACCTGACATTCAATACATGAATATTTTTAGCAGTCTGCTTTCTGGCCCAACTAAAGAACCCCAAGTCACAAAACAGCGTCGAGGCATTGAAATTAAGTCTGAACGCGAAATCGAAATAATGCGGCAAGCAGCGAAAATTGTCGCCACGGTTCTGAAAGAAATTTCTCAACTTGTAAAACCGGGAATGACTACTGCTGATTTGGATGTTTATGCCGAAAGACGCATCCGTGAAATGGGTGCAACTCCAAGTTTTAAAGGTTATCACGGTTTTACTGGTTCAATTTGTTCTAGCATTAATAACGAAGTTGTTCACGGCATCCCCAGCCCTAAAAAAGTAATTCGATCCGGAGATGTTCTCAAAGTAGATACGGGAGCATATTATCAAGGTTTTCACGGCGATTCTTGCATCACGATCGCAGTTGTGGAAGTGACACCGGAATCGGCAAAATTAATTAGAGTTGCAGAAGAAGCTCTCTATAAAGGTATCGAACAAGTCAAGGCTGGTGCTTATTTGCTCGATCTCGCTGGTGCGATCGAAGATCATGTCAAAAGCAACGGTTTTAGCATTGTTGAGGAGTTTACAGGCCACGGTGTCGGGCGCAATTTGCACGAGGAACCGTCGGTTTTCAATTTCCGCACCCGCGAAATGCCTAACGTGAAATTGCGATCGGGTATGACATTGGCGATCGAACCGATTTTGAATGCAGGTTCTAAGTACACTCGGACGCTTGCTGACAAGTGGACTGCTGTAACGGTTGACAATGCTATGTCTGCTCAGTTCGAGCATACTGTGTTGGTGACGGATACCGGTTATGAAATTTTGACCGATCGTTCAAAAGTTTAATTGGGAAGGCTTTAAGAATAGACAAGATTTTCAACAGTTGACAGTTGACAGTTGAAGAACGACCTCTACCTTTAAGTCCGAGGATTGGAATAATCAATAGTCTGATTTTAATTTCTCCCGATCGGGCTTTCAACCAATTCTTTCTGGTAAAAGTCTTTTTGATCAATTTTTCGGGCGACGATCTGAGCATCGTCCCACAACAATCATTTTTGTGGGACGACGATCTGGAGAATCGCCCCAGAAAAAATGATTGTTGTGGGATGGGCCGGAAAGCCAGTCCTAACTATTTTTGTAATCTTGTCTGTTGGATCGAAACCCAACTCAAAACTTTTGAGTTTAATCGCAATTTTTGGAGTTGCTTCTATAGATGGAGTGAAAAAATAGTTGAATTCGGCTAAATTAAAAGATAATAGTGGTAAAACGTAAGGGTAAGGGATATGTCAGCAAGACTATTATTGGTAGATGATGAACCGGGCTTGCGGGAAGCAGTACAAGCTTATTTGGAAGATAGCGATTTTTCGGTTGAGGTTGCCAGTAATGCTCGGGATGGCTGGGAACTCTTGCAGCAGATGAATCCGGATTTGGTGATTTCAGATATTATGATGCCGCAGGTGGACGGCTATCAGTTTCTCAAGCAAGTGCGGGAAGATCCTCGCTATAAGGCTTTGCCGGTGGTGTTTTTGACGGCTAAGGGGATGACTGGCGATCGCATTCAAGGCTATCAAGCAGGCTGCGATGCTTATCTTTCTAAACCCTTCGATCCCGACGAGTTAGTGGCAATTGTCACGAATTTGCTCGCCCGCCGCGCGGCGGCTAAGGAGACGGGCGGCAATGCTGAAAGTCCTGATATTGCTGCTTTGGCCAGCCAAATGGCGAGAATTGAGTCTTTGCTAAGCGGGCGGAGTGCGATCGTCCAAAGTAGTTCGTCGGTTAAAATTGATTTGACTCCGCGAGAGCAAAGTGTTTTGGATTTGGTTGCTCAAGGTTTGATGAATAAGGAAATTGCCCGCCGCTTGGAAACTAGCGTGCGGAATGTGGAAAAGTACGTCAGCCGTTTGTTTAGCAAAACTGGTACTAACAGCCGTACTGAGTTGGTTCGCTACGCTCTCGAACACGGTTTGACTAAGTAGCAACCGTCTCGATTTTGCTGGTGGCTCTTCCTCGCCACTCTGCATTACCAGACTCTTCCTGGTAACGAGAATTCTGTCCAATCAATCAAGGTACGTAGTTGGGCTTCAGCCCTCTTTAGATATATAGCCTTTCGAGCGAAAGATGAGGTATGCCGATGTATGCTGCAACCCTTACGATGTCAAGCTTTTTCTCACAAAATTGCTCCGCGAACCTTTTAGAGAAAGGCTATATGTCCCAAGAGGGCTAAAGCCCAACTACGTACCTATTTACCCTCCTTTCCAAAATTACTTACAGGAAAACCTGATTGTTTAAGAGTTTTCAAGTAATCAATAGAAACGGGAAGAGTTAGCCGGATACCCTCCGTCAGGCAAACTTGCCCCGAAGTGTCACAGATCGGGGTATATTTTCTCGAAAATAAGCGACGATTAAATAATAGCAGCGCAGTCAAGTAGCGGCCGATGTTTAAATTTATAGCAGCACCAAAATTTAGTTGATACTAGGAGGAGATTATGAGGAAAAGCACGGCGCGACAAACGATAAGTGCAATGGTAGCACTGCCGATCGTACTAATTGCCAATAACACTCAAGTTTTAGCTACTGATACCGGTCAGAAAATCGAGCCAAACAAGCAAGTTTCTAATTTAGGTGATGAGCTTGATTTAGAGATGGCGGCACCAACCACAACAATCCTCATTGAAGAAAGCGAAGATTGGGATCGACCTGATTTTTCAGCTACTAATTTAGATATGGAGATTGATAAAATTCTGATCGAAAATGCGATCGAAAATGTGCAAGTTGTCATTGAGGAACCGCCGCCCGTAGTTTATCTCAGTGCGGCGAGGGGCCAGCAAAGCAGGGAATGCAAGATTTCAGCCGTTTGCGAATAACTGCATCAGATTTGTGGGATTTTTGGCGATTCCCTACGGGATAGCTACGCTTCACGACTTTTTTGCTCGGGAGAATGTGAGCCACCGAGGGTAAAAAAAATCAGTAAAATCCGGTTGATTTTCCTGAGATTATGATAATAACAGAGTATGTATTTCTTCGGGTATGTTTTAAGGGCGATCGGCTAATATAATCGGACAGTTTCAGAGCTGAGGTACGGGCAGCTAAAAACAAGGTACGTTGTTGGGCTTTAGCCCTAAGAGTTTAATTGGTTATATAAGCTGTCAGGCATACCTCATCTTTTTGAGAAAGGCTATATTTATTATATCGTTGACCGTTGCATAGGAATGATTTAACCGCAGAGAACACAGAGGACACAGAGAGAGAATAGAACTCTGAATAATTGTGATGTTAGAGGCTACTCCCGAATCCGATCCCCCCTAACCCCCCTTAATAAGGGGGGGGGACAAGAAATATCCTCAAAGTCCCCCTTCTTAAGGGGGATTTAGGGGGATCGAGATATATGCAACTTCACATTAAATTGGTATCAACAGTCAACTGTCAACTGTCAACTGTCAACTGTCAACTATCAACTGTCAACTGAAAGCATCTATATCTATCAGGATTTTCAAATATTATGGTTAATTCGCACTGCCACCAAGACACCGCAGCAGAGCAAAATAAAAGTGCGCTGCAAACTCTCTCCCGGACTCTTTCAATGTCTCAGGGGCAATTTTCGCTGATTTTGGTGCGGTGCAATTACAGTGCGATGCGAGAACAAACTGTACGGCAATTGCGGCAGCAGTCTGGTGTCGAGATTCGAGAAATTGTCCTCCCGAAATCTGTTAAAACTCTGTACACGACGATAGAAACCGAACTTGAAGGCAGCCAGCCTCAAGCTTTAATGGTGTTTGGATTGGAATCGGTAAGTGCGATCGATCGCGTACTGACATCTACCAACTACGTCAGGGAAGAATTTCGCAATAATTTTCCCTTCCCAGTGGTGCTGTGGGTGACAGACAAAATCTTAAAAAAACTGATTCGGTTAGTCACAGATATCGAGACTTGGACGACAAGTGTTGAATTTGTGCTGGGCCCAGACGAGTTGGTGGATTTTTTGGGCAAAAGTTGCGATCGCATTTTTGCTAAGATTTTAGAAAGCGGCAAATGGCGTTTAAGTAACTCTGCCATTCTCGGAGCCAATTCTTTAGCTGAATTAGAGTCGGCGAGACAAGACTTGCAAACTTGCAACATCAGGTTAGAACCAGCTATTGAAGCAAGCTTGCAATTTATTCGCGGTCGAGACGAATATGCTGGTCATCGCATCCATGCAGCTCTTGAATTGTATCAAAAAAGTCTCAGTTTTTGGAAGTATCAAGTAGCATTTATCGGCCCAAAAACAGAATTTAGCGATTTATTATTTACCGTTCACCCTGCACCAGTATTAGAGGGAATTCTAGTATTTCACATCGGTCTTTGCTACCGTTTTCAAGCAGAAAAACACCGCAGTGGCAACCGTCCTTACTGGACGGAAGCTAAAAATTATTTTCAGCAATGTATTGATGTTATAGAACGTGCGGGACAGCCGGATGCCGTCGGTATATTCATCAATCAACTCGGCGAAGTATTGCAGCATTTAGAAGATTGGGATGCACTCTGGAATTTAGCTATCAAAGCTCGGAGGTTACATGAAAATATGGAAAACTCAACAGTTAATTTGGCTCAAGATTACGGCTTTTTGGCTAGAGTAGCCTTAGAGCAAAAGAATTGGCAAGGGGCGAAAGAATGGGCTTTAGTCGCCCTACAAGCTCTCAACTCAAAATTTGAAGCGACGGGACACGCAACGCCTCTAACATCGCAGCATCTAGGCTTATATCTGTTAATTTTAGCAGAGGCTCAGAGCGAGTTGGGCGAGATTGAGGAGGCGATCGCACATTTAGAGCTAGCTCGATCGCAAACCGAACCTTGCTACAACCCGCAACTGTATTTGCGGGTTTTAGAAATGCTGCGAGGATTCTATTTTCAGCGGGGAGAATATCTCAAAGCATTTCAGCTTAAGCAAGATTATCGAGCGGTAGAACATACGTATCGCTTCCGAGCTTTTATTGGAGCCGGAAAATTGCAGCCACACAGAGAAGCGATTAATCCCGCCGAAACAGTTGCCGCCGCTCCTACTATTGCTGACGAAATTACCGCTTCCGGTAGAGAAGCAGACCTCAATCGCTTGATATATAGGATGAACAATACCCCGGACAAACTGACAGTAATTTACGGTCAGTCTGGAGTTGGCAAAAGTTCAATTGTCACCGGGGGATTAGTGCCGGCTCTCAAGCAAAAAAAGATCGAAATGCGGACTGTTTTGCCTGTAGTGCTGCAAGTTTACAACAACTGGCCGCGGGAATTGACCAGACAGTTATCTGCCGGGAAAGCTGAAATATTCGATCGCGACATTTTCGATGCAGTACCGGGATCGGCTTCGGGAGATTTGAGCGCAGCAGGCGCAGCCAACGGCAATCTGCGGCAGGAATTTAACGGCGGCTCGGTTGGAGTAAATCAGGATCGGATTGAGCAGTCACAGCCTGTAGAAGTAATTGTCGAAAAACAGGCGATCGAATATGAGAAAATCATCAAAGAGTTGCAAACAAACTCAGAACATCTAGTAACTGTTCTGATATTTGACCAATTTGAAGAATTCTTTTTCGTGTGGAAAGAGCCTGCGGAAAGACAGATATTCTTTGATTTTTTGCGGGAATGCTTGACAATCAAGTATTTAAAAGTCGTCCTGTCTTTGCGGGAAGATTACCTGCACTATTTGCTGGAATTTTCCCGACCCAAAAACCCAACAAAATTTATCAACAATGATATTTTAGCGGACGTTCTCAGCAAAGATATTCTGTTTTATTTGGGTAATTTTTCCCAGGGCGATGCGCGAGCGGTAATTCGCACTTTAACTGAACGATCGCAGTTTTACTTAGAACCGGAGCTGATCGAAGAATTAGTCAAAGATTTAGCTGGAGAATTGGGAGAAGTCCGCCCGATCGAACTGCAACTTGTGGGCGCTCAACTCCAACAAGAGGACATTAGAACTTTAACTCAATATCAGGAACTGGGCAACAGTCCCCAACAAAAATTAGTCGAAAGATTTCTCGAAGAAGTCATCAAAGATTGCGGGCCAGAAAATGAAGGGGCTGCTCGCCGAATATTGTATTTTCTCACAGATGAAGATGAGATTCGACCCCTGAAAACCCGCGCCGAATTAGCCTCCGATCTAGCGATATTTGCAGCCACTGATAAATTAGATTTAGTCTTAGAACTGTTAGTCAAATCCGGTTTAGTTTTTCGGTGGACTGAACTGCCGGCAGAGCTTTATCAGCTCGTTCACGACTATCTAGTTAGCTTCATCCGCCAGCAGCAGGAATTAGATAAAAAAGCAGAATTTGAGGAACTACGCAAGCAAAACCAAATTAACCGAGATGAAATTGAACAAATTCGTAAAGACAGAGAGCGAGATGCTTTGCTGTCGGAAGCTAGAGACAACCAGCGCTTAGCTAGAGACAAACAGCACCAAGCGGAAGCTCAACTTTATCAAACTCGGAGATGGCAATTGCGGGCGGCGATTCTAGGAGTGCTGGTACTCGGAGGTGTTTCTTGGATAGGATTCGAGCAAGCAAAATTAGCAGAAAGCGCGCGGCAAGAAGCAGAAACAAGTCGGACTGATGCCCTAAATTCCGCATCGGAGGCTTTGGTGCTTTCTAATGAAAAAAATCAATTAGGAGTGTTGGAAAATAGTATCAAAATCGGTCGCGATTCTCTGAAAAGTACGGCGCTGCCTGTGGATACTAAAAATAAGATTGCTGAGAGGCTCAGACAAGCAGTTTCGGGGGTGCAAGAACGCAACCGTTTTGAGCAGCACAGCAAGTTTGTTTTGGATGTGAGTGTGAGTCCAGATGGCAATTCAGTTGCTTCGGCAAGTGCTGACAAAACGGTTAAATTGTGGAGCAAAGAAGGTAAGTTATTAAAGACTTTCAAGCACGGCGATAGCGTGACGAGTGTTAGTTTTAGCCCGGATGGGAAAACGATCGCAACTGGTGGCGCCGATCGCACAATTAAAATTTGGCAAGTGGATAACGACAAAAGTGCGATCGTAACTTTATCCGGCCACACCAAAATTGTTACCAGCGTCAGTTTCAGCCCCGACGGCAAAACCCTAGCTTCCGGGAGTCACGACAACACCGTCAAAATCTGGAACCTGGAAACAAAAAAATTGCTGCAAACCTTAACCAAACACAAAGACTGGGTGCTCGGCGTCAGTTTCAGCCCCGACGGCAAAACAATTGCGACCGCAAGTGTTGACAAAACTATCAAACTTTGGAATCGCAAAGGTAAAACCCAGAAATTTCAAATTAATCCCAAAACATTAACCAAACATTCTGACATTGTTTACAGCGTGAAGTTCAGTCCCGACAGCCAACAAATCGTCTCAGCCAGTGCCGACACCACAGCCAAAATTTGGAATCGAAAGGGTGAGGAAATCAAAACTCTCAAAGGACACAACGACGGAGTTGTCAGCGCGAGTTTCAGTCGCGACGGCGAAAAAATAGTCACCGGCAGTGCCGACGATACGGTAAAAATTTGGAGTCGCAGTGGCAATTTGCTCAACACTTTTCGAGGACATCAAGACGACGTGAGGGCCGTAACTTTCAGCAGCGACGGCACGATTGCTTCCGCCAGCAAGGACAAGATGGTGAAACTTTGGCAACCAAACAGCACTCCGTTGAATAAGATTTTATCCGGGCATGGAGATTGGGTTTATAAAGTCAGTTTTAGTGGGGACGGCAAAACAATTGCATCTGCTAGTGGCGACAATACGGTAAGACTTTGGCGCCCTGATGGGAGTTTAATCAAAACCTTAACAGACCACAAGGATTCTGTTACCTGGACGAGCTTTTCGCCAGACAATAAAACTGTGGCTTCTGCCAGCGATGACAAAACCGTGAAAGTCTGGAGTTTAAACGGGAAACTGTTAGATACCCTGCGTCATAGTGGCCTTGTGAGAAGCGTGAGTTTTAGTCCAGATGGCAAGATAATTGCCGCCGCCAGTGCCGATCGCAAATTGTATCTCTGGCGCTGGAACGGTACTAAAGCAACAATGCTTGCAAAACTCGATCACAGCAATCCAGTAATTAGCGTTAGTTTCAGCCCTGACGGCAAAACAATTGCTACTGCTACCGCTGCTGAGAATAAAGCAAGTGAAACACAAAATGATGCTGAAATGGCTGGAGAAAAGAGAGTTTACCTCTGGCAATTTAACGGTACATCGGCGAAGATGCTGAAATCTCTCGATCACGCAGACAGTGTAAGAAATGTCAGTTTCAGTCCAGATGGTAAGACTATTGCTGCTGGTTGTGCTGACAAAAAAGTTTACTTGTGGGCTTTTGATGGTAAGACAGCTAATTTAACTGAAAAACTGAACCACAGCGATACTGTGGAAAGCGTGAGTTTCAGCGCAGACGGCAAATTGATTGCGGCAGCGAGTGCGGGAAATACTGTTAAGCTGTGGAATTTTGACGGCAAGAAGGCGCTGCTATCGAAGACTTTGGAATCGAGCGATCGGGTGTTGAGCGTTACTTTTAGTTCTGACAGCAAAACTCTGGGTTTTGCTAGCAGGGATCGGACTGTAATTCTGTTACCTGTGGAGAATTTGGAGCTAAATAATATTATTGCTCGGAGTTGCGAGTGGTTGGGGGATTATTTACAGAATGACCCAAATGTCGCTGAGGGCGATCGATTGCTTTGTCTTGGGTTTGGCAAGCAGGCGTTAAATAAGAAGAAGTAAAGCTACAGGTACGTAGTTGCGCTTCAGCGCTCTTAAGGTACGTAGTTGCGCTTCAGCGCTCTTTGGTACGTAGTTGCGCTTCAGCGCTCTTAAGGTACGTAGTTGCGCTTCAGCGCTCTTAAGGTACGTAGTTGCGCTTCAGCGCTCTTTCATAAGTAACCAGGCAAAATTCAGAAATACTCTTTACGCTTGTAAGCATTTCAAGCAAAATCCCGTACAATTAATTCGGAACTACTATTTATAGCAAAGAGCGCTCAAGCGCAACAACGTACCTTTAAGAAATCTATCTAGCAAAATCTCGTACAATTAATTCGGAACTACTATTTATAGCAAAGAGCGCTCAAGCGCAACAACGTACCTTTAAGAAATCTATCTAGCAAAATCCCGTACAATTAATTCGGAACTACTATTTATAGCAAAGAGCGCTCAAGCGCAACAACGTACCTTTAAGAAATCTATCTATTGACTAATTTATGGGCTGTAAATTTGCGGTAAATTATAGTAATAAACTTAACTGTACATCAATTCGCAATTCAAACAAAAAATAAACCGTATGGACACCAACTCCCAAAATATCCAACCCGTTCCGCCATTTAGCGACAAAAATGACGAAACGCCAGACATCGGCGGCGGTTTGCCCATAATTGAATATTGGGCAAAGCATACTTTGTCGCCGGAAGGCCCGAAACTTTGGCAAACTTTGCTGCACAAAAGTGCTTGTTTGTCCTGTGCTTGGGGCACTGGCGGGCAGAAAGGAGGCTTTACGAATGAAGATGGCGAAAAACTTCAGCGGTGTATGAAAAGTGTTGAAGCAATTTCGGCTGAAATTAAACCTGCTATCTCGACTAACTATTTTCAACAGCACAGTATTGCAGAACTCCAACAATTAACTTCCAGGGAAGCAGATAGGCTGGGAAGGTTGAGTTTTCCGATGATTTTGCGGGCTGGTGCATCTCATTACGATCGCATTTCATGGCAAGAAGTCTATGAAATTGCCGAGGCTGGATTTCGTAAAAGCCCGCAACGAGTAGCTTCTTATAGTTCGGGTCGCTCTTCCAACGAGGCGGCTTTTCTGCTGCAATTGTTGATGAGGGCGATCGGCTCTAACAACTTAGCAGATTGTTCAGATTTGTGCCACGCTCCCTCGACCACCGGGTTAAAGGAAATGTTTAGCACCGGCACCTCCATAGTCAGTTTAGAAAACTTAAAGCAAGCAGATTGCGTCGTACTCGCGGGTAGCAATTCTTCCTACAACCATCCCCGATTGATGAACGAATTAATTAAAATCCGCGAACAAGGCGGTAAAATAATTGTCATCAATCCAGTGATGGAAATCGGTTTAGTCAAGTTTGCTTCTCCAGCATTTCCCCTCAAATCTCTCGTCCCAGGTTCCGAGATTTCGTCGCTCTACTTGCAGCCAATTCCCGGCAGTGATACAGCCCTATTTGTCGGGATTCAAAAAGCTGTAATTGAACAAGGATTGCTCGATGAAGAATATTTGCAATCTTATACAGAAAACTGGGAAGCAGTAGTGCAACACGCCCGTGAAACCGACTGGAAAACTATTACTCAAACCTGCGGAGTTTCTCAACCAGAAATTGAGGCAGCAGCCAAAATAATCGGCACTTCTCAACGAGTTGTCTTCGGTTGGGCGATGGGAATTACTCAACAACAGAATGCCGTAGATAATATTTTCAGCATCGCCAATACAGCTTTGATGACGGGAAATGTCGGCCAAGTCGGGGCGGGATTATTGCCGGTGAGAGGACACTCAAACGTCCAAGGATTCGGCTCTATGGGCGTGACTGTGAAGCTGAAAAAAGAAGTTCAAGCCGCTCTCGAAAAGCTGTTGGGGCGTCCCCTGAGCCGTGTTAAGGGTTATGAAACTCGATCGCTCATTGAAGCAGCAGATGCAGGCAAAGTCGATACGCTAATCTGTTTGGGCGGCAACTTGTACGGTGCCAACCCAGATTTAACTGAAGCCAAACGCGCTTTAGGCAAGATTGAAACCATTATTTACCTCGCCACCAAACCAAACTTAGGACATTTTAGCGGATTAGCAAAGCACAATACAATTGTTCTGCCGGTGCTGAATCGCTTTGAAAATCCCCACAAGACAACGGTAGAATCTGGTAATAATTTTGTGCGCTTCAATGATGAAGGTGAAACTCATCTCAAAGATGCTGATTTGATTTCTGAAGTGCATTTCTTGACAGAATTGGCTGCCAGAATTCACGGCACTTATCCGGTAGACTGGCGCCAGCTTCAAGATACCAAGTACGTGCGGCAATTGATTGCTCAAACCATTCCCGGCTATGAAAAAATCGCAACAATTGATGAAACTAAAGAGGAATTTACCATCAGCGGGCGGATTTTTACCGAACCCAAATTTCCCACTGATTCTGGCAAAGCCAAGATGTTTGTCACGCCTTTACCAGTGCTAAAATTACCCGAAATAAAGGATTTTGGTGCATCGAAATCGGTGCGGGGTTTAGTTGTGGCATTGATGACGGGACGCAGTTATTCTCAGCACAATACTGTGGTTTACAAAAATGATGACAAGTACCGGGGAATGCCGCACCGCAACTGCATTTTGATGAATCGCGCGGATGCAGAAAGTGCTGGTATGCAAGAACATCAGCGGGTTACTGTGCAGGGAAATGTGGGGAAAATGGAAAATGTTGAGGTGATTTACGGGGCGGTTCGTGAGGGTGCTGCTTTGATGTTTTATCCTGAAGTTAATGTGATTTTTCACCCGGAGATTGAAAAGCGATCGGGCACGCCTGCTTACAAGCGAGTACCTGCTTTTGTGTACGCAGAAGCATAAGGTACGTTGTGAAAACATCTATATGTAGAGTGCGTCAAGGTACGTTGTTGGGCTTCAGCCCTCTTTCCGAATATCATAAAGAGCGCTGAAGCGCAACTACGTACCTAATTTATATGACTGACGACTATATGTATGGTGCGTCAGCTATCATTATTTTCGCAACAAACCAACAATCTCATACTGACGCACTCCTCGAATAAATGGTGCGTCAGTATCAGACTTTTTGTGCTGATTGAAAATGTCCAACCTGACGCACCCTACTACTAACTGTCATAATTAATAAAGGTACGTTGTTGGGCTTCAGCCCTCTTTCCGAATATCATAAAGAGCGCTGAAGCGCAACAACGTACCTAATTTGTCTGACGAAAAGTCAACCGTATTGAAAGCTGACGCACCCTACCACTAATTTTTGTGAATGCAAAATCTGGATTAATTATTGTTAATTTGCAAAGCTCTCCCGCGCCAAGTCCATCCCCAACCTGTTTCGGTTTTGATCGCAGATCCGATCGCAATTGCCGCAATTAACGTCCCTCCCAAACCTCCCAACCACCAGTATTTCGTCGGACACTCAGAAATTTCGGCACCCAAACGGCGCAAAGTGTAATGGTACCCAATTACGATCGCAGATAAACAGATAGTTAACAACGTAATCGGCAAATGGTAATTGCTAATTGCTAATTGGTGATTGTTAATTATGTTGGCAATTTCGCCGTTAGCCAGCAAAATAGCTAATGCCAACCACGGCATCGGATAAAGAAAGAACATAATTGCTGCCATATAAAACATCGAACCCCAACTGCGGTTAGCGCCGAGATACAGATTCTTTGTCCAGCCTTCCCACAATGCGCTCCAAGACCGATACATCCGCACGGATGCCAAATTTGACCCGGAATAAAGTCCGAGCTTTAAACTCGCACGCTTGATGCGTCTAGCTAATTCCACATCTTCGACAATTTCGCCTGCAACTGCTTCGTGTCCGCCGATTTTTTCGTAAGCCGATCGCCTAAACAGCATAAATGGGCCACCTGCAAAGGCACTGTCTGTTTTTGTAGCATCATTAACGGCTGTAAAATCGAAGCAAACAGCTAGGTTATTGAACATTAAAGGCTGCACCAACCACTCGGAAAAACACCCACAAACCAGCGCTGGCATACAGGTTAGCAGGTCTATTTTCTCGGTTTCGGCTGTGGCGATAGCGGTTTCAATCGCCCCCGGTTTCAGCCGCACGTCGGCATCGATAAATAATAGGAATTCTCCGGTTGCTTCCCGAACAGCTTGGGCGCAGGCCCAGTTTTTGCCCGCCCAATATTGGTTTTCCGGTCGCGCCTCACCTGCTAATATTTTGAGGCGGGGGTCGCCCGGCTGTTGTTGCAGAGTTTGGGCGATCGCCTTCGTGTCGTCTGTCGATCGATCGTCTACAATCAAAACCTCTAGCTTGTCAGCAGACAGGGCTGTACTCTCCAAAATGGCGATCGCGCAATCCCGAATATTCTCGGCTTCGTTGTATGCTGGTACGATTACCGAAATTTTGGGGAAGTCACCCGCCGACGGAAATAACTGCTGAGCCACACTGCCGTTGGTGCGAGGCGCATTTTTGACCGATTGGCGCAAATTCTTGGTGTAAGCTCTACTGACTATGAGAGAAAAAATTACCAGGGTTAACAATATCAAAGCGAACTGACCTCAAAATTTACGTGCACAATTTGTGTCCTTAAATATTAAAAAATATTAAAACAAAAAGCTAGTCGATCGCCCAAAAAGTTATTTTCAGCATCTCCTTTGCTATAATTTGTGAGCATCTTTCGGCTCTACCGCAGCAAGGGGCAAGACCCCTCACCCAGTCTGAGACCGAAAAGCCGAGGATAGATATCAGTTGTCAGAGGATCTTGCAATGGGCGAATTTGTTTCAGTGGATGTGTTTGCGAATACCATAGCGATACTCGGTGCTTTGGGTTTTTTCTTTTTGGGATATCAAGCTTTGCAGATGTTGAAAAAATAAAGTATGGCAATTGTCAGAGGGAACATCTCATTTTTGCAAAAAGCATTTTTATACAGTGCTGTCCCCTCTCGCGTGCTATGTATAGTACGCGAGTTCTTAAGATCCCACTACAAATGCGATCGCACAGATGCACCCATCGTCAGGTGAGTGAGGTACGGATTGGTAATGGGTAATATGCGATCGATCGTGAGTGATGGGTGATGGGTAATGAGTGATTGGCTGGCGAGTACCTCCCTTGATTGACAATCGCTATATCAGTCAATTGAGAATTCGGCAAATCGTTGTAGAGAAATACAGTTAAATGCTTCTCTGGTGGGCATCGAACCCGCCACAAAATAGCAATTTAAATCTCAAATCGACTGACCTAATTACAACTAAAAACTGCCTGCTGTGAAACTGTTTCTTGCGAAAATCAACCAAAAAAAGGCTGCGTTATTATCATGGTGAGCCAACTTTTAGATGGACGCTATCAAGTCATTGAAGTCATAGAAACAGGAGAATTTGGGCAAACCTATCTGGCCAAAGATACTCGTCGCCCCGGTGAACCGCAGTGCTTTGTCAAGCACCTGCGTCCCGGTACCAGCGAGCCCAAATTAATTAATACTACGCGCCGTCTTTTCCAAAAAGAAGCAGAAGTTCTAGAAAAGCTCGGTCAACACGACCAAATCCCTCAGCTATTCGCTTATTTTGAAGAAAATGAAGAATTTTTCTTAGTAGAATCCTTTATTGCCGGTCACTCGCTATCCACAGAGATTGTCCCGGGAAAGCCGGTTCCCGAAGAAAAAATTATTCCTTTGTTGAAGGAACTATTAGAAATTTTAGTGTTTGTACACGGACAGGGAGTAATTCACCGAGATATTAAACCAGCAAATTTAATCCGTCGCTATGCAGACAACAAGTTAGTTTTGATTGACTTTGGCTCGGTGAAAGAAATTCACATCGCTCAAAGACAAGCACCGGTAACTGTGCGGATTGGGACGCTGGAATATATGCCGATCGAGCAATTTCAATACAACCCGCAGCTTAACAGCGATATCTACGCCTTGGGAATGATTGGCATCCAAGCTATGACGGGTTTGCCGGCTTACGATTTGCCGAAACTGCGGGATTTGAAAAATTCTAATCGAGGCGAAATTGTTTGGCGCCATTTAACCTCCTGCTCCCAAGCCCTAGCCGATGTTTTGGACAATATGGTGCGCTACGATTTTCGGGAGCGCTACCAGTCGGCGGCGGAGGCTTTGGCCGATTTGCGGAAAATTGGCGATCGATCGCGCACGCGGGTACCCAAACTCACAATCTATCGCGAAGAAGTCGATCGGCGCAGCAGCAGTCGCGGTGACATTACAGTCGTCGGTCGCAGAATATTAGAAGAATTGCGCGTCAGTTTGGAATTGCAACCAGAAGAAGCAGAGGCGATCGAAGATGAGGTATTGAACCCTTACCGCAAATACAGGGAAAAAGGCGAACGCTACGAACAATCGCTGCAAGAAACCATGCAGCAAGAATATCCTTTTTCTGCAAACACTCGCGAGGAATTAAAACGGTTGCAGCAAGTTTTAGGGCTTACCGACGAAGATGCGGCCAGAATCGAAGAATTAGTCGTTCCTAAATCTTTATTCGGTAAATTGTACAAGGCGATCGCGATCGTGTTGGAAGGACACCGCAACCCCAACGCCATTGTGCCCCCAGCCAGCAGCACTCTTCCACTGGGAGTGCAGGCAATTCCGGCGGCATCCCCAGAGGTAAATTTGAACGGAAAAGGGAGTTTATCCATCGCCCCAGACAGCACCAGCGCCTCAGCAATTGTCCCCAAAGAACCTCGCAAAATCAATCCTTATATCGCCGGAGCAACGATTGCAGCCCTCTTAACTGCGATCGGCGGAATTTACGGATACCTCAAATGGCAAGAAAGACAGCAGCAAGTGCAGCAAGAAACCCAACAATTCAATCAAATCGAAGCTTTTTATCAAGAAAGCAATTATGAAGGCTGCATCAGCCAAATCCCAATAATTGCCAAAACTTCCAGCACCTATACCTCCGCCCAAAACTTACAACAAAAGTGCCAAGCAGGTCTCCAATGGAAAAACGCCAAAGTCAAAAACTTCGCCCAGCATTCAGATGCAGTTGGATCTGTTGCTTTTAGTCCAGACGGCTTAATGTTAGCCAGCGGTTCCAAAGACAAAACCATCCAAATTTGGGATTTAGCCACAGGCAAATCGATCCGCACTTTCCCAGGAGATTCATCCACCGTTTGGTCGGTTGCTTTCGATGCAAAAGGTACGAAACTAGCCACAGGAACAGGTTTTTGGAGAGTCATGTTGTGGGATTTAAAAACAGGTCAAGCTACTCGCAGTCTCGATCATAGTGCCTCTGTTTGGTCAGTCGCTATCAGCCCCGACGGACAGCTCGTTGCTAGCGCCAGCGGAGACAAAACCACCAAAATTTCCGATGCCACAACGGGCAATTTGCTCCAGAATTTACCAGATCACACAGATTTTGTTTATTCTGTTGCTTTCACTCCCGATGGCAAAAATTTAGTTAGCGCTTCTAAGGATAAAAAAATCACAATTGTCGATGTAGCAACAGGGAGGTTGCTCAAAACTATTGAAGGACACGGCGACGCGGTGAGGTCTGTGGCAGTTAGCCCGGACGGAAAGACAATTGTTAGCGGCTCCTACGATGAAAGCATTAAAATCTGGAATCTCGAAAGTGGAGATTTAATTCGCTCGATCAAGGGACATTCTGACGATATTGTTTCGGTTGCTATCAGCCCGGACGGGAAATTTATCGCCAGCGGCAGCAAGGATAAAACCATTAAAATTTGGGACTTTGATACCGGAGAATTGCTGAATACTTTGACGGGACATACCGATGAGGTTTATGTAGTGACTTTTAGTCCCGATGGCAAAACTATTGCTAGCGGCTCTAAAGACAATACTATTAAGTTGTGGCTGAGATAATAGACTTGAATTGCAAAAATCGGAAAACACCCTGAAATTATCTGCGTTTATCTGTGTTTATCTGTTTGACATCTGCGGTTTATAGTCTGATTTGTAGTAGGGTGCGTCAGCCAATTCTGGTTCCTCACCTGAAAATTAGGCTACTCGCTGACGCACCCTACAATATCGACTAAGCAGAGCGGTTTTATTGTCGTCAGACAAATTAGGTACGTAGTTGCGCTTGGGCGATCTTTGCTAATATTATAAAGAGCGCCCAAGCGCAACTACGTACCTTGGCCAGCGCTTTCAATTAATTGCAGTAGTTTAACTCTTTTTCTAAGGATTTGGCAAAGTGCCAAGCAGGAGTTTCTATTGTGTCCTCAGTGGGATAAATTTCACTTAAATCCTCTCGACTTTGGAAAAAGTAGTAGAGGTTAGCCACAGTTAAATCGGATATTTCTTGCCAGTTCGAGACCGCTAAAGCTGGATAGCCAGTTGCGATCGCCTGCTGGCACACATAAAACTCGTATCCCCCGCGCAGTTCCGGCTTCAGGGCGAAGGCTAGCTGGTCGCGCAAGGATAGAAAGTGAGACTTTTGCTTTAAACTTTGATAAAGTGAAGGTTCCGCAGTTAATACCGCGAATGTCGTGTGGATGCTGCTTTTTATATGATGGTCGCCGCTGAGTTTATCTAAACTAGCTAACTGGTGCTGCTCTTTGGGAGACAAAGTTTGCATCCAATCTACCTCGTTTTGCCAAAATTCTATTACACTTAGATCGTGACCGAGAATCCTGGTAACTTCTGGAAATAAAAAATCTAGTTCAGATTCCGATTGACATCCTTTCACAACAGTGAGAAGATCGTGACGAATTTTTGATTGAAGTTTGAGCAGGCGATCGCTCACTAGATCGTAAGCCCGCTGCAACTGAAACGTGATGCCCAGCGCCAGCTCGATCGCCCAAACACATTCCATTTGCCGGAGCTTTCCGGCAGAACACAGCCCCTCCAACAAACCGGGACGATCGTAAATTTTTAAAGCCTCAAACAGCATATCTCGCCCGTTATTAATCTCCGAATTCCGCAGCTTGAGATCCGGCACTGTCAGGGCTGACTGGCAGCGTTTAATAGCTTTAGAAAAAATATCGTAACCGTTAACCAGTTGCTGGCGGTGCCTTTGAAAATTAGAGTCATGAGCCACCTTAAAAATCTGCTGAATTACCTCTACTCCCTTATCTTTGAGGATATGCCTGAGATCGATAAACCCGTCTTTAATTTTGAGCTTCTGGTGTTTTGCCTCATCTCTGATTTTTAATACTTGTTCGAGGTTTACTGCTGACAAAACTGTACTCGATACAGCCCCAATACCAATGACGGCAGCAGTCGCTTGCATCACTGCCAAATTAATTTTGAGACAGTTAAGCATTCTGTATATTTTCTGAAACCCCTGGTGACTTTGAGCAAGCTGCAAGGGCGCGACTGTCACGTACACGGGAGCTATCAGCGGCTGTACGGGCCCGCCTCCGCCTAAGTGTGAGAGCAATCCTAGAACTCCGCGATCGCATAGAGTTGTCGTTGTTGATTGATAAAATATTTTGGCAATCTCCACAAACTCCCCTGTCACCGGATCTCTAGCTGCGGGGAGCAATTTTCCAGTTGTGGTGGCAGGCTGTACGAGGTTGCCAGTATTGAGCCTAACCTGAGTTGTAGGGGTGAATACATAATCCATGTTGTGACACCAGTTTAAAACAAGAATGCAACTGTAGGCCCGCGCTCCAAACCCTGATAGTTATCAGTCATTCCCATTCCCAATTCTAAAATCTAAAATCTAAAATCTAAAATGGTCTGACTCAGTTTGCATTCCAAAAGGGAGATGTTCTGTATTGTATGCTATTTAGGGAAAGGAGGGATGAAACGAAATGAATGAGTATCTCAAGGTATTCCAGGCTATTACCCAGTTTAGCGATCGATTGCTCGCAGATGAATATCAATCCGTGGAGATTAAACAGTCAGCTACCCACCTCAGTCTAGACGTGGAACCTTGTATTCAGGAAATCAAGCAATCAGCCCTCAGACTCAAGGCGTTAGCTCACGTATGTTTCAAAGATGTATCTCAGGCTGAGGATGTCTGGAATAGCAAGCCGAGAATTGCTAAAGCATCTGCTGTTGATGTCTGGGAGCAAATTGGCGAACTAAGCGGATGCGACGTGAGAATTCGCAGTTTGGGAAAACAAGGCAAATATGATGCTATTGTTAAAGTTCGCAAATCGTGGAGCGACAAAGCTACAAAGTTAAAAAATAAGTGGTTTTTGTGGGATCAAAACCAGCAAGTGTTTAAAAAAGATTCTATCGGTTTTTATGACAAAGATAATTTGTACAAAGAATTGCGAAATGAAGTAGACTACCAAGGCGAACGAGTAATTTTAATTGTGGAGAATGAACTCAATTCTATCTTTAAAGAATTACAATCTATTGATATAGAAAAAGTTGAATATTGTATAGAATGCTTCGATTTCAAGAGTCAATCGAAATTTAGAGAGCGACTGCAATCAATAGGCGGCGAGATTGTATCGAAGTTTACGGAACCTCTGAGATATTTGCCGGAGTCTTATATGAAGACTTTTAAAGAAACTCTGAGAGATCCTGTAGAAACTCTGGTTCATAAAAGTAAAATGGGAATCAGCTTGAGCGATTTTGAAGAGTCTTGTAAAGTGATTAGCTCAATCCTGGATGATTTAATTTTAGCAATTTTTGAGGAGCGCATGAAACTGGGAATTCAAACAGTTGAAAAAGCGATTATGTTCTACAATAATTTTTTAGAGAAGCAGGCGCGGTACCAACTAGAGACAGCCCAACAGCGCGCGGCGGAAAAGGATTGGATTGAATACCAGCGGCAGCAACTCAGGGAAGTCGAGCAGTATATTGAATCAGTCATTAGTCATTAGTCATGGGGCATGGGGCATGGGGCATGGGGCATGGGGCATGGGGCATGGGGCATGGGGCATTGGGCATTGGGCATTGGGCATTGGGCATTGGGCATTGGTAATTGGTAATTGGTAATTGGTAATTGGTAATTGGTGTTTTAACTATAGAACCCATTTGAGATCTGATCTATTTTGCGTAAATCTGAGAAACCGGGTTTCTCTCTATATTTCTCGTCATCCAACCCAAAAACTCGTAGAAACCCGGTTTCTCGACATGAGCGTAAATCTCAGCAACGGGTTTCTCTCTATATTTCTCGTCACCCAACCGAAAAACTTAAAGATGTCAAATGGGTTCTATAGTGCGAGTTTCCCGATCGCCAGGAGAGTACGGTGTCGAGCTTCGCGATCGCTATGGAGGAGGCGAGCGGGGACGCTCGCACTGCTCTCGGACAATTATTATTCCGATGCAAACGGAAGGATGTAACTAATGACTAATGTCTGCTGAATCCACGCAAAGATAGATACAAGCCACCCAATTAAGTCATAGACCTAAAAAAGTTTAGACTTGAGTTCAATCTCCCAGTAAATGCTGTGGAGTTAATCTAAAATCTCAGCTCTAAACTCTAAAATCTAACATCTCAAATCAAAAACCTAACATCGATTGACCGCTGAGTTCGTAAACGATCGCACCCAAAGACGCCAAACTAGCCAAAATCAGCATCCCAGCGGGCATAAACTTGCGAGTTTTGACCAGCCGTACAATAAAAACTACTACTAAAACAGCGGAAATTGCTGCTGCTAATGTTAAACCCCAAGTTTGTCCCATGAGTTGTGCGGTGCCGGCAAAAATTAGCAGCGAACCGCTAACGAGGCCGGAAATGAGCGAGGCTTGGCTTTTGGCTTTGATGTAACCCATGATGCCGCCAATTAGTGTCAAAACGCCGTAGCCGATCGCCGCTGCTGTACCTAAATTCATTTTTAATTCCCCAATTTTCACTCTTTGCATCTCAATTTATACAGCGAGACCTGCAATTCCGGTCACAAATTGTTAGAAAATTTATTAAACCCAGTCCAGATATCTAACTGTTATACAATTGGCATTATGTCAGCCCTAACTTCTAGTGCGATCGCCCAAATCCGTTACCTCCAACGCCAAGCAGCATCCCTGTTGCTATATCAATCAGTTCTCCAAACCCGCGCAGGTCAAGCTTTTCTCGACTTGCTGCAAGCTCTCCACCACAGCGAACTCAGCGGTGTAGAGTGTCAGGTAGCTTACGGTAACTGGTTCAAAATTCAAGCTGCTCAAAATTTGAGCTGGAAAGATTCCCTGATTTTGCAAATTCTCAAAGACGAAAATCCATTTTCTCGCCAAGCTCAGCAAACAGATTTTGCGAGTTTGTCGCCCGCTTTAGTCGAAGCAGCCAGACATGATTTACAAGTGCTGCAAAATATTTATGACTGCACCAGCGAGCAGTTGAGTAAGTGGGTGCGAGTAGCGGGTCAACTTGACTCAGTTCCTCCCATTTGGTATTGCGAAAATGTACTAGAAAACGCCGAAAAGCCACTGCACGGAAAACTAGAAAAATGGTCTAGCGCTGCGGAATCTTTGGCAGAATATTACCGACAGTTTGGCACGGGTTTGTTTGCAGAGTATCGTGCTTTTGGGTGGAAGTCCGGGCAGTTAGCGAGTATTCCGCATCCCGATCGCATAAATTTGAAAGAGTTGGTTTGCTGCGATTGGCAGCGGGATGCTCTGGTGAAAAATACAGAGTTTTTGCTGGCTGGTTATCCGGCTTTGCACGTCTTGCTGTACGGAAGTCGCGGCTCGGGTAAGTCTTCGTTGGTGAAGTCGCTGTTAAATGAATTTGGATCTCGCAATTTGCGATTGATTGAAGTATCTAAATCGGATTTGCAAGATTTAGCGCTAATTGTGGAGAAGTTGCGGGGAGTTCCTCAAAAGTTTATTGTTTTTGTAGACGACCTTTCATTTGAGGAAGATGATGATGCTTTTAAATCCTTGAAAGTTGTTTTAGAAGGAAATGTCACCGCCCGGCCTCAAAATGTAGTTGTTTACGCCACATCTAATCGCAGGCATTTAATTCGAGAGTTTTTTGATGACAGGCCTCGCCCTCGCGACGGTGATGAAGTTCACGCTTGGGATACCGTGCAGGAAAAACTCTCATTTAGCGATCGCTTTGGCTTGACTTTAACTTTTGAACCTGCGGATCAAAACACTTATTTAACAATTGTCCGACATCTCGCCGAACGAGCTGGCATCAAGCTCGCTGTTGAGGATTTGGAACACCGCGCTAAGGAATGGGCAACTCGCCGCAACGGGCGCTCTGGAAGGACTGCGCGGCAGTTTGTTGATTTTCTGAAAGCTGATTTAGCTTTGTTTGACAAGTAGATTGTCTGCGCCCTTAGAGCGAGTTTTACCAGAAAAAATTGGTTTAAAGCCTCTCCCTTTTATGGAGAAATTAAAATCAGACGATTCATATCTATTCCGGTTGCACCGTCAGGTGATGTTGACTGTTAACTGTTGACTGTTTAAACAATACCGATGCAACCGGAAACGATATCATTGAGTCATTAGCGCGAGCGTCCCCGCTCGCGAACGTTATTAGTCATTAGTCGCTCAACTGTCAACTGTCAACTGTCAACCGTCAACCGTCAACTGACAACTGTCAACTGTCAACTGTCAACTGTCAACTGTCACCCGCCCTTACAGCGCCGAAGGAAAAAATTAAAAATCTTAATTTTTTCATAATTTTAGTAATAATAAATAATTCAGCAGATTTGATATAATTGTTGAAATCCCCAGCCAAGGAAGCTTCCAAAGCCAGAGCCCATAGGGACTCCGTGAATCCACTACTAAAGAATGAGGAAAGTATTATGGGTTTATTTGACAAAGTATCGCAGACTCGCCAACAAACTGATGTCACGTTAGGGCCTGCCGAAGCATTTGCGGCGATCGCGCTAATTGCCGTAGCAGCCGACGGTTACATCAATGACAGCGAAAGTAAAGCGATTAGCATGACACTATCTCGGATGCAACTTTTCCGCAGCTATCCAGATGATGTGATGCGAAAAATGCTCGATCGGCTGCTGAACATTCTGCAACGGCAAGGAGTTCAGGTACTGTTTAATGCGGCTTTGGCAACACTTCCCGACGAACTTAAAGAAACAGTTTTTGCTGTGACAACTGATATTGCTTTAGCAGATGGCGAGGTTTCAGAAGAAGAAGAACAACTTTTGAACGATCTTTACTGTGCATTGGATCTTTCCGAAGAAATTGCCCTCAAGATTATAGACGTGATGTTGATTAAAAACAAAGGTTAAGAAAGCAGGGGCAGGGGCAGGAGTGAGGAGGGTGAGTTTGAGAAGATCAAAAATTAGCGCCTGCTTAGTTAGGCGATCGCTGCTGCAAAAGTGCTGGTTTACCGATATGATGGTTGTTCAACAGTTGACAGTTGACAGTTGACAGTTGACAGTTGGAGAGCGACCTCTATCTAGAAGCCTGAGTATTGGAGTAATGAATAGCCCGATCTTAACTTCTCCCTCAAAGGGTTCTGGCTTTCAACCAATTCTTTCTGGTAAAATTCAGCTTTAATTTGCGATCGCCCGCGACTACCTCAAATGCCTTTTACTTACACCCGCACTGTGCGCTTTCAAGATACCGATGCTGCTGGAGTCGTTTACTTTGCAAACGTTTTGGCGATGTGCCACGAAGCTTACGAGGCATCTCTAGCAGCATCAGGAGTCAATCTCAGAGCATTTTTTGGCGATCGAGAGGTTGCATTTCCGATAATTCATGCTAGTGTAGATTTTTATCGTCCACTATTTGCGGGCGATCGGCTGACGATTCAATTGACGCCCACACAAGTTGCAGGCGATGAATTTGAAATTGCCTATCAAGTATTTTCAGGGGAAGTTGCAGGCAGAAGCTGGGCTAAAGCTCTGACTAAGCACGTCTGCATCGATGCAGTTAGCAGAACCAAAAAACAGCTATCTGAAGACTTAATGCAGTGGATGAGGCAATTTGAGAGTTGAGATTTTAGATAACTTCAATATTTAAATAATAGCAGGGAATGACAGTCAAATTTCTGTTTAGTTTAAAATTTCTTCTGACTTATTTATATTAAGTAGTTCCACTTAATTAAACGTAAATACAGATGACTTAAAAACCAGCTCTATAAGAAGCATTCTTCCTTCTTCCGACTTCCCTCTTCCTGATGACTGATAACGTTCGCGAGCTATAGCCTTTCTCAAAGAGATGAGGTATAACTGACAGCCTCTATAACCCTGAAAATAAGAGGGCTGAAGCCCAACTACATACCTCACCTTTCCGAGAAAGGCTATATACGAGCTCGCGCTACTGACTACTGACTACTGACTACTGACTACTGACTACTGACTACTGACTACTGACTTCTTCCTTCTTCCTTCTTCCTTCTTCTTATGACAAATCGCAATTATGCCATAGTCGGCACGGGAGCTTTAGGCGGATTCTACGGTGCTAGACTGCAAAAAGCTGGTTTAGAAGTCAATTTTTTGCTGCGGAGCGATTACGAGCGCGTCAAAAAACATGGTTTGATTGTCGAGTCTCCCGAAGGCGACTTCACCCTCCCGCAAGTCCGCGCCTACCGCGACGCGCACAAAATGCCTAAGTGCGACGTAGTAATTGTCGCGTTGAAAACAACTCAAAATCACTTGTTGCCAAAACTTTTGCCTCCTCTATTAAAGGATAACGGCGCGGTTTTAGTATTGCAAAACGGACTGAATACCGAACCGGAAGTAGCTAAAATTGTCGGTGCAGAACGAGTGGTGGGCGGGCTGTGCTTTCTCTGTTCTTATAAAGTCAGCCCCGGTCATATCTGCCACCTAGATTACGGTACGATCACGCTAGGCGAATATGCCAAAGACTACAAAGCCATCGGTATTACTGATAGATTGCACCATATTGCTAGGGATTTTAAACGCGCTCACATTCCGATTAAAATGAGCGAAGATTTGCTATTGTCTAGGTGGAAAAAGCTGGTTTGGAATATTCCTTATAACGGGCTCTCTGTGGTTTTGAATGCGAGAACCGACGAACTGATGGCGAATCCGAATACTCTGATTTTAGTTGAGCAAATCATGAGGGAAGTGGTAGCAGGGGCCAAAAGTTGCGATCGCATTATTCCCGATGATTTTATCCCGCATATGCTGGAATACACTCATAAAATGAAGCCTTACCGCACCAGCATGAAAATCGATTACGATGAATCGCGTCCTCTGGAGGTTGAGGCAATTTTTGGCAATCCCATGCGGGTAGCCCAAAAAGCAGGTATTAAGTTGCCACAAATAGAGGTACTTTACCAAATGTTGAAGTTTGTGGATGTTCAAAGGCAAGAAGCTGAGAAGACGAGAAGGCTGTTAGGTGTGGATTAATTGGGAATTGGGAATTGGGAATTGGGCATTGGGCATTGGGAATTGGGAATTGGGCATTGGGCATTGGGCGGGTTTTTGAGATTTCTCACTTGTGTTGTAAATATTGATGAACCCGCCCTACGGAAATTACTGTCAAATTCGGTTAATACTATTGATTCGCCAGAGATGACACCGCAATTTCTTGTAATTGTTCTCGATTGAGTTTGCCTTGAGCATTTCGAGGCATTTCTTCGACGACAACCCAATTTTTTGGTCGCTTAAATTTACTCAACTTATCTTCTATTGCTGCTTGCAAGTTTTTGACAGTAACTTCGGAATTAGCGGGAACGCAAACAGCCGTAACGACTTGCCCCCAATCTTTGTCTGGTAAGCCAATTATAGCAACATCTGCCACTAAATTGGTATTCTTAATGGCGGCTTCGACTTGGGCAGGAAATACATTTTCTCCGCCCGTGATAATCTTGTCGCTACTACGTCCGATGATATTTAAGCAGTTATTTTTATCAAAAAATCCTAAGTCATCTAGTTGGAAATATGGGCGATCGCCAAATCGTTCAGGATAATAGCCCAAGGCTAAAGATTTAGCATCAACCGCAATGTTGCCAATTTGATTGTAGCACAAAATCTCGCCACTAGCACTGCGGATAGTTATTTTTGCGTGGGGTAAAGCTTGACCAGAAGTGTTATTTCCCGCGAGAAAATCTTCGGGTTTGAGTGTAGCGATTTGCGATGCAGTTTCTGTCATGCCGTAAGTCGGCGCTAATTTGATTTGATTCTTTCTAGCTGTGGCTAAAAGTTCGGGCCAAGCGGGAGCACCGCCTAAAAGTACGGCACGAAACTGGGATAGCCAATTAGTTGTATCTGGGTTTTGCAGCAGCCGTTGCAGTTGAGTTGGTACTAAAGAAATGAAAAATTCTTCGGGTTCGACATCGGATTTTTCGCCTGCTTCTAGTGTTTTGAATGATGCAATTGCCAGTTTTCCCCCGGTTGTGAACGATCGCATAAATTGCATGAGACCGCTGACGTGGTATAATGGTAATACGCAGAATGAGTTAATTTTGTCAAGGTTAAAATATTGTTGAAAACCTTGGACTGAGGCTGTGAGGGTTTCCCAAGTGTGGATGGCAAAACGGATTTTTCCCGAGGAACCTCCGGTAGGAATCATTATTGTAGCTAATTCGTCTATTTCGGGTGAAGGTAATTCTCGTGAATGATGGAATTCCGGCGAATGATTGAGTCCCGGCGAATGATGGAATCCCGGCGAATGATTGAATTCGGGTGAATGATGGAATCCCGGCGAATGGAATTCGCGGCTATACAAACGAAGTCCGCCTCCGCGGACTGGGAGAGGGGGAAATGTGTTTTTAAGATTAGTATTTTGTCCCCAAATTAGTTCGGGTTGGACTAAATCAAAGACTTGTTCCCATTCTTCTTTTACCCAGTTGGGATTGCAGAGAAAAATTTGGCATTTGGCGGTGCGGGCGGCGATGAAACTGGCAAGAAATTGCAGGGGTTTTGGTTCGGCTAGGCAAATTTTTAGGGGTGTTTCTCCTGTTTGATTTTGGGTGATTTGTTGCAATTTCCGATCGACAATTCGAGCAAATTCGCCGCTGTCACCACCGATTAGCCAATTGTCGGGGAAGTCAAAGGGAAGATTCAGAGTATTTACTGTGAGATTTGTTACCATAGATGCTGTAACCAGGTGTCTTGATTGTCGTCGAACCAGCTATCGGTACCGAAGCCTAGGGCTCTATTATTTACAGATAAGTTTGTTGCTAAGTTTAAGGCGGCTTGTCTGCCGATTTTGGTTTCAAATACTGATGAGAAAACTGCGTCTATATTGTGAGTTTGACAAAATTTGCGGAGTTGGGATGGGGAACCGCCAATCGCAGGTTTGATGACGAAAATTCCCCGCCAGCCTTGGTTGTAGCATTCTTGGATGCGATCGAGATTGGCTGCGGATTCGTCTAGGGCGATCGCCGTTGTATAAGTAGCATTCAATCGTACCATTTCTGGGAACTGTGCGATCGCCAGCGGCTGTTCCAAAAATTCAATCTGGGCGGCCAAGTCGGGTGTTGCTGTCACGCTATCGCAAGCTTCCAGCCATTTTTCAGCCTGGGAGTAGGTGAGTCCCCCATTAGCATCTAAGCGCAAAAGTGCTGTTTGGCGATCGGCTAAATCATCCATTGCTGCGATTAGCTGCTGAAAAATCGTTAATTCTTCCTCAATTACAGCAACGCCAATTTTCCATTTAAACGTGCGATATCCCTCCAACCAAAGCATTGGTAAAACCTGCAAAGCTGTTTCACCTGCGGGTAATAAACCGCTACACTGATTTTTCGGAATTTTGTCTTGACGAGGCGTATTTTCGATTGCTTGGCCCAGATTTTCCCAAGCTGACTCAAAGCCAAATTGACAGGCTGGTAATTCAGCGGAAATACTGAAGATTATTTCCTCTGAAATATTAGCAGGTAACTGTTGACAAAAATCTAATGCTTGGTCAAAAGTTTCCGAACCAAACCAACTCAGCGGGGCAATTTCTCCCCAGCCAATGCTACCATTTTCGTCAATAAGCCGCAGGATGATTCCTTCTCGCATATCCCAGATGCCGTGACTTGTTTGTAGCGGGCGCTTAAATTTTCGCTGATAGGTGCGAAACTCAAATTTATATAGCATTTGTTTTTTAGTCGATTGTCACCAAGGCCAAAGAAACCGGGTTTTTTACCTAATTTGTCGGTAACAACGAATGATTTTCGTAAAAAACCCGGTTTCTGACTACCCGTTAATCATCACTAAGGCCAAAGAAACCGGGTTTTTTACCTAATTTGTCGGTAACAACGAATGATTTTCGCAAAAAACCCGGTTTCTGACTACCCGTTAATCATAAAATTGTCTCACAACTGATGCAAAGTCATCAATATTTTCAAAATGGATATTGTGACCAGCGTTTGGTATAATCTTGAGAGTAGCAGCCGGACACAAGCTGGCAATTTCTGCATTGATACGTTGAAATTTATCATCATCTTCTCCCGCTAGCAAGAGAATGGGGATTTGATTTTGGGCGAGTTTTTCCCACAGAGAGGGCTGGTGGCCAGTTCCCATGTTGCGGAGGGATTTTGCTAATTCTAAGGGATTGTTTGCTAAACGGCTTTCTATGAGTTTCTCGAATTTGGGGGATTTTTTTAATGATTTGAATAAAGGGCGGTCGTACCAGTTTAAGATAAAATCTTTGATGTTGCTATTTTCGAGGTTTTGTGCTGTTTGTGAATCGGCTTGCCGTCTGTGCGATCGATCTTTTTCCGTCTTCAATCCCGGGGAGGCTGACTCTAGCACTACTTTCTCGAATCTGTCTGGAAAATGCAGTGTCATATACAGTGCCAATCGCCCGCCCATTGAATAGCCCAACAACAAACATTTGTCTATTTGTAAATCATCTAATAAGTGGATCAATGCTTGGGCTGTATTTGACATATTGTAGCAACTTTCGTCGCCGATGACTCTGGTTTGTCCGTGACCGGGAAGGTCAACTGCTAGACAACAATAACTTTGAGATAGTAAGAAAATGACGCTGTTAAAGTCTTGACTGTCGCCCGTGAATCCGTGGAGTAATAAAATTAGTGGCTGATTTTTGTTCCCAGTTAAAGAATAGTGAAATTGATATTTTTTAGATTTGTTCATCTACACCATTAAGCTCCTATTTTTATTACAATATCATTACTAGGTTGTCAGGTATCAATCCAGTATATTCTATTGCCACCGATTTTCCATTCCTTAATGAAAGCTTACTATAAATTTCATCGCGTTCTATTGCATGGGCTAAAACTTCACCTCGAATCACGCTTAATTCTTCATCTAATTCAGGATTGACGATGAGTACCCACTCATCAGGATACAGACTAAAGATTTCTTCTAGGGTGAGGATTGGGCTAGTTTCTACTGGCGTACTCATGATTTTCTTCTCGTTGTTTTCGATTCAATATCAAACTGTTTGTAGTAAGGACTTTAGTCCTTATTGACTAAAATCTTGCAGATAGGACTAAAGTCCTGACTACGAACCATAGTTCTATTTTACCGAAATTCTCGATAATCGCCCAAACTACAGCACAAACCCCAGCGCTAGCAGCAAACCGCTCGTAAAATGCAGCGCCACTGCGATAAACTTAGAGTTGCTGACCTTTGCGGGTTGGTCGTGATAGTTTGCGACATGGCGGCAAAGGTCGATCGCAAAAAACAAACTTCCAAAAATCAACAGCGTCCAAATTGGGAACATTCGCAGCGCCACAAACAGCACAGTCAAAGCATAAACGCTGCCGCACAACCACTGCAACAACTGCACACCTTTTTTCGTACCAATTCGGACAATCGGCGATTTTTTACCCGCCGCCAAATCGTCCTCAACTTGATGGAAGTGAGAACAAAATAAGATGATACTCGTAGTAATTCCCACTATTGCCGAACCTGCGAAATTAGTAGCAGACCAAGTTTGATTTTGACTGTAATAAGCAGCAGCTAAAGCTAGCGGCCCGAAGGTAAAAAAGCAAATAATTTCGCCTAAACCCTGATAGCCCAAACGAAACGGCGGCCCTTGATAAGTGTAGCCGAGGGCGCAGCACAAAACTACTAGCAAAATTACTGTTGGGTCTTTTTGCCACCAGGAAATACCGCAGATTCCCGACACTCCGATTGCTAAAAATAGATTGGCAAGCCAGAAAATTAAAGCTTTATTTCCGGTTAAGTTTACCAAGGAATGTGCTTTATTTTTGTCTATCCCTGTTTCCGAGTCAAATACATCATTGGTGAGATTCAGCCATGCTATAATTAAAATGGCTGAAATTAAAAATGTCGAAAAAATTGACGCATTAATCGTTTGAGTTTCGGCAAAAGCAATTGCAGTTCCTACTGAAATAGGAATAACAGCAACGCTGTACATGGGCGGCTTGATTGCCGCCAGCCACAATTTACTATTTGAACGCTCAATTATCTTTGTTGTCATTACACAAACTTGATGCAATTGATAGCAGCTCAGTAATTTTACAATTTTATTGGTGAAGAATGTCTGCTAAGTCTCCGCTTGAGTGCGCCTCCGGCATCCGTTGATAGTCTTTGCGGGCGATCGCACGCCCGGTAATGCCCACCTGCAAACCTCTGCGGGGTCGATCGCCTTTTACCGAGAGTCGCCCTCTCAATCTTAAGTTTTATGTCTAAATGTTTCGATGGATCGCGCAATCGTCTGTTTTCTCCCTCCAGCGTGCCCAAACAGTCGGGAAACTCGAAAGGTCATGTTTGGCGATCGCCCGAGCGTGGTTAGATCGAAATAGGGATTATAGCGGGACAAAACCGCACTCTTTCTGACAAATCTGCTATTCTCGATTTCATGACAGTAATACCGCACCGCGCCAATCTTTTGCAAGACCGCAATCAACTGCATCAGTTGCTGTTAGATTGCCAGCAGTCTTTAACCGAAAAAGATCAAACAAAAATAGTTAGTATTTCTCAGGAAATTTCCCCCGTCGATCCGCTAGCGGTACTGCAAGAAATTGCCACACCCGATGACAGACACTTTTATTTTGAAAAAAGAGACCCCATTGTCGGCAACAGTTTTGCGATCGCCGCCCTAGATTCGGCAATCCATCTCACAGTAGCAGGAAGCGATCGATTTGCCCTCGCTCAAAATTTTATTCAATCAAGTCTAGCCCGGACAATTACCATCGGTACGGAACGTTTGCCCTTTAGCGGGCCGCACTTTTTTTGTAGCTTTGCTTTTTTTGATGAGAATGTCGCCACCAATTCTTACTTTCCCCCCGGTACCATATTTTTACCCAAATGGCAGATTACTCGCCTCAACGATAGCTGTACAATTGTCGCCAATGCCAAAATAGATAGAGATATAAATGTTAAAATTATTACTGAAACCATTAGCAAACAATTTGATAAAATTGCCTCTCAAAAATACATCAAATTAATTAACAGCCAAAACTCACTTCCATTAAAACAAATTCCTGTCAATGATGCCGCTCAATTTAAAAGATCTGTCAAGTCCGCTTTAGAATTAATCGAGTCTAAATATTTCAGTAAAATTGTGTTGTCCCAAGCTATAAATGTCATTTGCCAAACACCTTTTAGCGTAATAGATTCCTTAAATAACTTGCGCCTCACCTATCCAGGTTGCTACGTGTTTTCTACCAGTAACGGCAAAGGTCAGCAATTTATCGGTGCCAGTCCAGAACGCTTAATTAGCATTCACAACAATCAGTTGATCGCAGATGCTTTAGCCGGTTCTGCACCGAGGGGAAAAACTGAAGCAGAAGATGGTAATTTAGGCAAAGATTTACTCAACAGCGAAAAGGATATTCGAGAACATCAAGCTGTAATTGACTTTATAATCGATCGCCTTTCGAGTCTCGGCATCCATCCCGACTTTTCCCCGCTACCGAGACTGCTGCAACTATCCAACATTCAGCATTTGTGGACACCCATCAGGGCTAGAATTCCCCCAGATATTCACTTATTGAAAATTTTAGCCCAACTGCATCCAACGCCAGCGGTAGCGGGGGTACCGAGGGATATTGCACTACAGCAAATTCGGGGCTGCGAAAGCTGCGATCGCTCTTTGTATGCAGCACCCCTGGGCTGGATCGATCGCACTGGTAACGGCGAATTTGCTGTCGGCATTCGATCGGCATTAATCGATGGATCTCGGGCGATACTTCATGCTGGTGTTGGAATTGTGGCAGGTTCCGAACCCGACAAAGAACTAGCAGAAATTCAACTGAAACTGCAAGCACTTTTAAATGCTTTAGTTTAAGAATAATATAGCCTTTCGAGCGAAAAATGAGATAAGACATAGGGCATAGGGCATAGGGCATAGGGCATAGGGCATAGGGCATACCTTACTTTTGCGATAACTGCTATATCTCATAACTATGTAGCGAGAAATTAGGTAACTTAAGACTTAGATATGGGTAGCCAGAAACCGGGTTTTTCAGCCAAGACTAGCCAAAAACCCTCAATCTCGAAAAAACCCGGTTTATTGAGCTTTGATTGAGAACCGTTATATGTCATAAAATATTATCGATCGCCAAAACAACAAAATGCTTGACTTTCGGAACACAAACACCCTCTGGGCTTCCATCATAGCCGAGACATTGCAGCGACTGGGACTAACCACAGCCGTAATTTGTCCCGGTTCGCGATCGGCCCCGCTAACCATAGCCTTCGCCCAGAATAAGTTAATAGAAACTATCCCCATCCTCGACGAGAGATCTGCGAGTTTCTTCGCCTTAGGAATCGCCAAAAAATCCGGTGTACCAACCGCCCTAATTTGTACCTCAGGAACCGCCGCAGCCAACTTTTATCCGGCGATTATCGAAGCCCGTGAAAGTCGAATTCCGCTGCTAATTCTCACAGCAGATAGACCCCCCGAATTGCGCGACTGTCACGCCGGACAAGCGATCGACCAAGTTAAACTATACGGCAATTATCCCAACTGGCAAGCGGAATTAGCCATCCCTTCAGCGTCCATAGGAATGCTAGACTATGTGCGACAGACGATCGTGTACGCGATCGAGCGATCGACCTTTCCGACACCAGGCCCAGTCCACCTCAACATCCCCCTTCGGGATCCGCTTGTACCAGTTTCAGACATTGCTGTCGAAGCTTTAGAAACACAATTCGATATCGAATATTTCTTTGCAGGATTAGAACCGATTTTTGCAGCAGAAACTTCTACCCCCCCCAGCCCCCCCTTGTTAAAGGGGGGAGTAAGAAGTGCAATAGAACCGATTTGTGCAGCAGAAACTTCTACCCCCCCCAGCCCCCCCTTGCCAAGGGGGGGAGTAAGAAGTGCAATAGAACAATGGCCCGAATGCAGTAAAGGGATTATTATTGCAGGTGTAGCCCAGCCTGAAGATGCAGAAAAGTATTGTAGTGCGATCGGCAAAATTTCCCAACTATTAAACTGGCCAGTATTAGCAGAAGGACTATCGCCCTTAAGAAACCGCGCCCAACTCAACCCCCATCTAATTTCCACCTACGATTTAATCCTGCGAAACCGCGAACTAGCAGATAAATTAACCCCAGAAATCGCCATTCAAATCGGAGACTTACCCACAAGCAAAGAATTGCGAAACTGGTTAGACAAAACCCAACCCAAACGCTACATAATCGACCCCAGCCACCACAACTTCGATCCCCTACACGGCCCAACAATTCACCTACGAACCTCTGTAGAAAACCTCGCAACTCTATTAACTCAAGTCCCCCCCCTTACCAAGGGGGGGTTAGGGGGGGTTCAAGATCGGGGCAACCACGGGGGGATTGCCCCTACAAACAATGAAACAAAAAACCAGAATTTTGTAGGGGTAGTGCCCCCGTGCCTACCCCTCACCTCTCCATCAAACGAATACCTCCAACTTTGGCGAAACACCGAAACCCAAGTCAGACAAACAATAGACCAAAAACTATCAGCAATTAACAACATCATCGAACCAAAAATTTCTTGGCTGCTTTCCCAAATATTGCCACCAGCCACACCCATATTTATTTCCAACAGTATGCCAGTCCGAGATGTCGAGTTTTTCTGGAAGCCGAACAACTTAGAAATAAAACCTTTTGTCAATCGCGGCGCCAACGGCATAGACGGCACATTGTCAACAGCTTTAGGAGTCGCCCACCGCAATCAAAGCAGCATTTTGTTAACAGGTGATTTAACACTTTTGCACGACACCAACGGCTTTTTAATTACAAATAAATTTGTCGGTCATCTGACAATTGTTTTAATTAATAACAACGGTGGCGGGATTTTTGAAATGTTGCCAGTTGCTAAATTTGACCCGCCCTTTGAAGAGTTTTTTGCCACACCGCAGGATATCAATTTTGCTCAATTGTGTGCAACTTACGGCGTGGAACACGAGATAATTGAGCATTGGGAGCAGTTCCAACAAAAATTAAGTTTTCTACCAAATAACGGGATTCGGGTCTTAGAATTGCCAACAAACAGGCGTACAGATGCTAAATGGCGGCAAGATAACCTAAGTAAATTTGCCAAAGGTTCGTAGTAAGGACTTCAGTCCTTTCTTGGGAAATTTAAGGACTAAAGTCCTGACTACGAACCTCATATGCCAAAGGTTCGTAGTCAGGACTTTAGTCCTTTCTTTAAGAATTCAAGGACTAAAGTCCTTACTACGAACCTTTTATGAACAATATTTAAACGGCTGCTTGAGCTAGCAGTGCATCTAACTCTCCATCTCCATCAAGTTTGTGAATGTCATCGCAGCCGCCGACGTGTTGACTGTTAATAAATATTTGGGGCACGCTGCGCTTTCCGTTAGCGCGATCGGCCATGGCATTTCTAGCAGCTTCGTCGCCGTCAATTTTGTATTCCGTGTAATTGACGCCTTTCCACCACAGCAAAGTTTTGGCGCGGATACAGTACGGACAGGTTTGCCAAGTATAAATTTCAACATTGGCTTTGATGCGATCGGGCTTGCGGCCCAAAATGGGATTCAGAAAATCAAGCATTTTCGGTACAGGGGTAAAATTTCAACTGGTTGAGAGATTAAATCATTTTAGCGAAACGCCATCAATCCCGCGTTCTACCAAAGGTTAGGCTGGGATGCAATTACCTGCCGCACCTGTAGTGCTGTGATTCGTGTCACACATTTACTCTACTCCGATCACTTGCTTTCATCCAAAATAATCACCTGCGGAACCTACTTAATATCACCGATCTTTTGAGGAAACCAAGCGATTATGAATATATCGAATTCAACCGCACTGCCATGAAAGCTTTACAACTCCTCCCCGGCGCTATCTCTGAAATCCTCGCTTCTGTAACCGACACAGGCGTTTTGACATTAGCCGATCGCTACGGTTTGATGGCCGCCACCTTAGACGAGTCGCTGAATGACGAAGATAGATGCTGTGTCAACCGCCTGCTGCGGGCAGTGCTCAAAGGCCGGGTGAGAATGGTCAACGAACTTTCAGCGTAACGAGGATTTGCAGTTTTGTTCTGATGGTAAGGTGAGTTAGCGGTAGATAAAGATGGCGAAATTGGTTGGCAGCCGATCGCCCGCCGGAGTCCCAGAGACTTGATATAACGGCAATTTGAATTCGATGTAAAGTTTTCTCCTCCAACAAAACAACGGTTTTTTTCGATGTGCAGCCTGTAACGGGCTGCTTTTTGTTGGACGGCTAGCTAATCGCGGATTTCCAGGTTGTACAGGTGGCAGAGGTCAATGATTTCTTGTTGGAAGCGATCGCGCACGTTCTGGGGCGACACAATCTCGCAATCTTTGCCGTACCTGTGGACATCTCGAAACAGCCAGAACAGGCTGGATACGCGCTTCACTACATGGCGCGCGTCTCCCACCATTTCATTTGCCACATCTTCATCCGGTTTGAATTCATAGTTTCCAGCCAATCCCTTGAAAAAGTGTAAGTGTACTTCTAGATAGTCGATGGTTTCGTGCCATTTTTCACTTGCAGGTAGCAAGTTGACAATCTTGTCCAAGCGTAAACACCGATTGTGAGCTAATTCCGGGATTTCTCTGGAGTCAGCTTCGTCGCACGAGATTTCTAGGTATAGGCGCTTGTCGTAGAGCCGAATTTTGGCACTGCGGGCAGTAAATTCGCTTACTTTGTCTTTGCGTGACTGATAAAACAGTCTGAACGGTTGGCGATCGTCAATCAGTTGATTGAGTCGAATCCGCCACGCTTCGGCAGTTTGGCTGACTTGTTCGAGCAATTGTTGCCGGACAGGGGTTTCCAGATTGGCTTTGTCCAAAAGTAATGCCATGACGATCTGGGCGGCTTCGACTTCGCCGGAGTCGTTAAGCAATTTGACGGCTTTGTTCAAAGATTGTACTTGCACTGGATTGAGTCTAAAGGGTTCGCCAACTTCGATTGTTTGTTGGGCGATCGCCACCAATAACCCAGATACACTGGGGGATTTACCCCAGAAGATACCGAGGCGAAGGGCGATCGACTCTAGCTGTTCTTTGGTTTCCGGTGGGACTGAAAGGGTGAGTGCTTCTTTTTTTCGCGGCATTTCTAGAAATATACTTGCACTTTTAAAAATACGTGCTATATTGATTTTATTGTAAATAGTAATTCCCTGCAAACCCAGAAAGTACCATCATTGCACTTGCAGAAGTTGTTGGCAACTCAAAAGCTTGTCCCAAGCAATAAATTTTACATGAGGAATCGATCGTGTCAAACCAGCGCCGACTGTTGAACCGTCCTCCCAAAACCTTAGAAGAACGGTATTTTAGCGAAATTCGACCCCAGCTTTACAAACGTCACGCAGCCCATCACCAGTACGGCGTCAGGGAAGGGACAACCCTTGCAGAACACCTCGACTCCGCCTGTCAGTTCATGTTGACAGTCAGCCGCATCGGCGGAGTCCCCGAAGACAAACGACCTGTACTGCTAGCAGCAACGGCCGTTCACGACCTCAACAAACTCGATTTATCAGGACAAAAACGCAATGTGCAAACTCTGGCTAGAAATCGGGAATTTTTGCAAGAACAGTTAGAAAAAGCTTGCGTACTCAGCTTTGTTGTCACAGAAAATGACTTTGAATTAGCCAGAAAGTTGATAGAACGCCACTCAGGGCACAACCGCAGCGATGCGGCGATATTTTTACCCGAAGATCCGGCGATCGATCGCTGGGCCGCAATGTTAACAGGGGCGGATTTATTCGATTTAGGAATTGCCGAATCCGAACGTTTTCGGAAAGTTCAAAAAGAATTAACCGTTGCCTTTAATCGTCCCAGTAAACTGTTTCGAGTGCGCGTATCTGAAGATAGAGGTTACATCACAGCTTTGTTACTTGGGGCTTGCGAAGAAGTTTTGCAAAAATACGGGTTGACGACCTTAGCAATTTTTCCAGATGGAGAACTGTTTGAGGGAGAAACTTTGCCAACAGTTGATTTAACAACAGAGATAGCTGCTTGTTGGCAAGGAAAAATCGACCTAGTTTTTGGTAATAATATCGAACGGTTAGTACGGGCGACCAAAGATGGGATTAAAATTGCTCAATCAGCCATCCAGCAAAATGTTGAGGAAGTGCTGCTAAACGTGCAGGCTTTATTGGAGAAGAAAAAAGCTGGATTCAAGGCGGATAAAATCAATAAAGATATTGCCAAATGGGGCGATACTGCGGGTGCAGATGCCGTGCAAAACGCAGCAGCCATTGGTTTGCTGGCTGTTGGGAGTGCAGAAGAATTTGCGATCGCCGAAGGATTGAAAGCGGCTTATCTCAGCTATCGAGAAGCAGGAATTAATCCGAAAGAAGTTTGGGACAAAATTGCCGATCGTGTTGGCATTTCACAACAGCAAAGAGCCGCACTTGAACCTTTTAACGGACAATACGGGCGACCTTTATTTGCAGCGAAAGCAGCTCAAAAAGGATTAGAGGGCATTCTGGAAGCACTACGCGAATCCTTCCAATTGCGAAAAGAAAGCACCCACAAACCAGAGACATCTGAGGCTTCAGAAGAAATAATTGCAGCAGTTGCCAAAACTTTAAGTTTACCCATAGCACTTCAATGGAACGGAATAGACGAACTGAATGCTTATATAGAAGCAAATCCTCGCAAACGCTGTTCTCTGGGGTCTACTTTCAGCGAAACAGACGACTTAGTTTCTGGCAATATGCCACCCGGTACAAAAGTTCAAGTTTTCTCAAATCGCTTACCCGGTGGAAGCAGCGCCGAACCAAAAAGGCAAGCAGACTCAATGGCTGCTTTAGCTTATCAGTTAATGGCGATCGGAGCAAACTTTCCGGGTGCTAATAAAAAAGATCCCATCTATTTGCACCTAGCATTACCGAAAGGTTCTTCTCCAGAATTACTGAGGATTTGGCGAGAACATTTAAAAGAACTTGCTGCTACCAATGCTGAAGGCGGTACTGTAACAGTTGACGAGTTTAAGCTTTACAAAGACAATATTCTGGAATTCAAGGCTAACAAAGTTGTCGGAATTGCATTTCCCAAACGTCCAGAATTTGTCCATGCAACTGTTACCGAAGCCTTAGTTTGGGGAGATGCTAATGCTTCTGTTGCCTTGCTCAAGTCACTGCGACTAGCTTTAGAATTATCCTTATCTTTAGAGTTTGGCTTTCCCTTTACCCTGAGTGGCAATTTAGAAGTAGAAACATCATCAAATATTTACGGGCGGGTAGAGGGAATTCCGGCTGCACTCCAAACTTTGCTAGGAAGCGGACAATACAGCCGTCAAGAAGCCGAGGAAATCCTCAAGCGGCTGCGCTGTATCGGCCAACTAGCGATCGCAGTTGCCAGCATTCAGAAAGCCGATGATTGTTTGTACGATTTAGCCCGTGCAGCGGCACAACCTCTTAACCTTTATTATGTGCTGCTGCGCTGGACTTTACGAGAACAAGATGAACCTAATCTGAGTGTAATTTGGAGTCGCATTCGCGAACCTTTGAATAGTTTACTGGAGAGTCTTATGCCCAATCAAAATACACTTTTAACCCAATATCTCAAAGAAGCAGCTCAAATAGCGGCGGCTGCTAACCTCAAGGGAAGTTCTTTCAAACGCACGTCTTTAGCAGAACCATTCACTGATTTTACAGCAGCAGTGCGCTCCCAAAAGCCTTACATGGATTTAGAGTTTATGTTTGCCTCTCTAGTGCAGCAGTACCACACTCGCCTCGATCGCATTCGCGATCACGTTGTAGGTGCAACTAAGCGCGAACAAATCAAGCAATATTACGAGGTTTTGCGAAAACTCTATGAGGAAGTTTATCAAGGGCGTCCAGAGAAACTTCTCTCCGATAAAGACAAACTTGAAGCTGCATATTTGTTTTTCTGGCAAGAAGCATATCAGCAGCTTCCCAAAAGAAAGTCTGAAGATAACTCTGATGATTCTGTTGAAACCACCACATCTGTTTAATTAATTAGGAGGTTCCCATGTCAATTAACAAGCTTAATCCAGTTCTTGCTCCCACTTACGATAATTTCCCCAAAGGGCGAATTATCAGTTTAATTGTTCTCAGGACAACTCATTCTGAAACTATTTTTCGCACCGAAGGTTCTGGCGAACCAATGTGCAGCGAATTTGTGCCTGCTGGTTTAGAAGATAAGAAGACAATCGTGCAGCGTTTGGTGATGACTAAGCGCAAACAGGTAGCACCAGAAAGGCGCAGGGGACGCGAATTCTTAAGAGCTCACGAACTTCTTTATACAAGTCCAAAAGAAGGTGCTCTTTGTTCGCTAAACACTAATGCACCTTGCGAAATGTGCGTCGATTGTTTTCTGTATGGTTTTGCTGCTGGAGGCGGCGGCGCTCAAAAAAGCCGGGTTTGGACTGAAGATGCTTTTAGTATTTTGACGGCCGGTCAAGCTGTGGGCGATCGCACAATCAATGCTATCTTTGAAAACGGCACAATGCGCGATGAAAATGGCAAACCATCAACCGCTTTAAATACCAGTGAATATATCAAACCGGGAGTGCATTTTATTGATGTCGTCACCCTCAAAGATGTTACGGCTGATGAGTTGCGTTATGCGATCGGCAATATTCTGCTAACAAGTCGCTACGGCGCTGTTTCCAGCCGCGTCGGACGGATGGAAAACCAGATATTAGGAGTCTTTGGCAGCATTGCCGAACTTCCTAGTTCTCTCGAATTGGTACAAGCTACCTATGATGCTTTGCCAAAGCCTTTAGAGCATCCTTTCGATACTGATGATTTGAGTGCAGCAATCAAACAAGTCATTGCAAATTGGACTAACAAGCGTGGAGTTTCGATGCAGCTTTCGGAAGATGAATTAAAAAGTTTAATTGCCGATGTAGACCATCACTGGTCAGAAACAGAACGCGATGAATTTCTGAAGCGATTGGATAGATCCTACCAGCCTTTCCGTCTACCTCCTGCCGAGAAAAAAGGCAAAGGCAAAAACAAAAAAACACCTGTAGAAACAGAGAGTTAATCTATGTCAACACTTCCTTTTCAAAAGGCAAAAATAGTCGAACTGTGGTGTGCAGAACCAGTCTTTTTTGCCTCTAGGGAGTTGTCTGATACCTATTACACTGAAGGTGCGATCGGGAACTATGCTCTTGCCTATGCTTTTGGCTGGGTACGTTCCCCCTATCGCCTTCAAGGTGAGGCAACAGGACGACCAACCTACAAAGAAGATTTAGGATCGATCGCACAAACTTGTTATGTATTGCCAGCTTCGCCAATAAATGGCAGAGTAACATTCAGATTTGAGCGGTTCAACGCACTTTCGGATGCTTATTGGTACGCGATGACTAATAACCGCGTCGCTACAGCCCGTGAAGATTTACCAATTCAAAGACAAGGAAAAAAACCGAGTTCATTTAGAGCAAGTAATTTTCCTCAAACCGGACGGTTGCGGATGATTGAACGCGGTAACAAGTTTCAAACTGTGGTGTTTGGAAATTGCGAATTACCCGATTATATTCGCGTGGGTAAATTCATGAGTAAAGTCAAAGTGAATGTTTTATCTGAATGTGAAATAGCTCTTTTACCGACTGGCGATTATCAAAGTCAAGCTTATTTAAGTGTAGCCGATCTCCCGCCTAATTTAGAGCTTTTGTCATTCGATTTAATTTCCATGCCGCCAGCACCTTTACTGAAAAACCTTTCCTTTCGAGGTGCAGCTTGGCAGATTGGTGAAATGATTGTGCCAGCCAATTTATATTTCTGTTGCGGAGGCAGACAAAATGGCTAATGAAAAGTTAGTTATTAAGCTAGAACCTCGAAGTATTTCAGCTTGTGCATCGCTGCCGCCTGAGTTGGCATTTATGAAAAATGCACTTCAGCATCAAGTTGATGTATTTGAACAGTCTCGGAATGCTGATATTGTGCTCAATTCGTCGCCAACTGGCACTGGAAAAACAGAAGCTAGTTGTACAGTATTACTGCATAATCCCACTCAAAGTGCTGTTTATGTCGCGCCGACTAATGCCTTAGTGGAACAACAGCGAGAAGCTTTAGAAAAGTTTGTCCGCGCAGCAGGTTTGCGTCACGTTGTGAAATCTGCTTCTGCTAGGGAAGTTAGGGAATGGCCTAATGATGTTGGCAATCGCCCTGGTGAGAAGCTGTACAATGTATTGCGGAATCCGGCTACAGTATTTTCAGATGTCGGGGCTAACCGACCAATTATTTTGGTAACGAATCCTGATATTTTTTACTACGCGACTTTCTTTGCGTACAACAAGAACGATCGCACAAACATCGCCAGTGCTTTTTATCAAAAGTTTGGCACTGTAATTTTTGATGAATTTCATCTATATGACGCTAAACAGTTGGTTAGTTTACTGTTTTATCTGACTTATTCTTACGTTTTCGGCTTTTTTGAATACGGGCGGCGAGTAGTTTTGTTGACAGCAACACCAGAACCAGCTTGTGAGTTAGCATTGAGAAATTTAGAGTTCAAGGGTGTTAAAATAGCCTGGATTAATGGAGAAACAGACAATTCTCATCTTTTACCATCGCAAACAGCAGTTAATCTTGAATTGCGATCGCAACCTGAAAGAAGCCAGTTTTTACTAGAATTAGCAGAGGAAGTTGTCAACCGTTTTCGAGAAAATTCCGATCGCAATGGTGCGGTAATTCTCGACTCAAAAGACCACATCAATCGCTTGGCTGACTTGCTTTATGCAAGAGGTTTGGGCGGAAAATTCGGGCGGATTACGGGTTCTACTCCCCAGGGCGATCGCAAATTAGCAGCCCAACGCCCGATTATTCTCGCAACCAGCACCGTAGATGTCGGATTTAACTTTGAAAGAAAGCCTGCACCGACGCGGCAAAACTTGGATTGGTTGATTTTTTCCAGTCGCGATCGCTTTTCATTTTGGCAGCGATTGGGACGAGTTGGACGGGTATTGGGCAAGTCTGAAACTAATATTGATTCCGAGGCGATCGGCTATTTACCAGAAAAGGCTTGGGAACAAGGTTTATCCACCCTAGATTGTACAGGAGGACGCGCCGCACTCAAACAAATCCTTGACAGTATTCCCTGTCTTGACAAACCCTTTTTAGACGTTTATTGGCGTTCCGAAGCCTTTTTAGAAATTGCCCGTCCTTTGTTAGAACTCGAAGAAAAATTTGAGAATTTACCCGGCATTGAATTAATAATGCAACTTTTCAATACTCTGAAAGAAACACTCGGAGGAAATCGCGATTGGGACTATTACCGGCGCCGAATGCGAACCTTGCGCGGGGCGGAAGATATTGTCAAAGTCTCTGCTAAAAAACTCACTCTCAAAAGCCAGTGGAAATACATTAAAGGCGGTCAAGCTTTTGTCAAAAAGTTTTTAGAGGTTCACTATCCGTTTGAAGTTGAGGAACTAAAAGCAAAAAGAGCCAGCATCGAAGAATTTGAAAACTTGTTTCAAGAAGATGATGAAGCTGGTAAAGAATTAAAAGACTTTGCTGAGATTTGGAGTGCTAGCTATGCACCGCTATTTCAATTTCGTTCCGGCTTGTTTGACAGTCTCCCGATCCGCGATCCTCAAGGCTTATTGCTGGATGATTCGGAAGAAACAATTTTAGACCCTCTCCATCTTTTGCGTTATTACGAATTTGTAGAAGATGGCGAATTTGTGGTAGTAACAGCCCGCGCTAAAGTCACCTATGAATTGAGCTTTCGGTTGCGCTATCGCGACAGTTCGCAAAATTTTGTTAACAAAGAGCTCAACAAGTTAACGGCTTTTCCCGATTGTAGAATAGAACGGCGGCTGGGAAGTGCGATCGCACCAACTCCTTTGCTGAAAGTTTTGGAAAAACAATTGCTACCGGGAGTAATAGTTTGCGGAGTCAAAAATGCTGCTGCTATTTTCCAACTCCGAAAGCAAGGAATTGTCTCATATCCGATCGTCATTGCTTGTGACGATGCTGAGAAAGAATACAAGTTTTTACCTGGATTAGCAGGAATCTTAGCTATGGCAATGAAAAGCAAACAGCTACGTCTCCCCGATGATGAACCTTTCATCATTTAGAAAATCAACAATCACCAACCATTAACTAAATATGCCGCACAGTCTCATCCTCAACCTTCTTCCCATCGCCCCAATTCCCCCCGGATACCTCACCGGAAGACACCTGCACGCCCTCTTCCTCACCCTCGTGAGTTCCGTTGACAAACAACTCGGCGATCGCCTCCACGATGCCACAGCCGACAAATCCTTCACCCTCAGCCCTTTGCAAACTAAAAAATGCCCTTTCAAAAAACACCATTCTCTCCAATCAGAACACATAGAATCGATTCCAGAACACTCTCTCTGTTGGTGGCGAATTAGTCTGCTGGATGACACTTTATTTGGCAAATTAACTCACCTTTGGCTGAATCTCAATCCATCCCGTCCGTGGCACCTTGGCCCGGCGGATTTGATGATTACGAAGATTCTCGGAACACCTCAAGTAGATCAACCTTGGGCTAATGCTTGTACTTACTCTCAACTTTACGAACAAGCTTCGGAAACTAATCGCTTAATTGCCTTCAGTTTTGCGACTCCTACTACTTTTCGGCAGGGAAAATTTGATTCGGTGATTCCTACTAGAGATTGCGTTTTTAACAGTCTCCTCAGTCGCTGGAATAAGTACAGCGGGATTGAGATTCCTAATTTACCATTGGATTCACTTTTTTCGACCTTTGTCAATATCAAAACTGAAAGATTGACTAACTATGAAAGCAATTTTGTGGGCATGGTTGGGGAGGTTAGTTATCGGATTTTGGGTGATGTGGAGCCTTTGGTGATTAAGCAAATTAATGCTTTGGCTGATTTTGGTCTTTACTGCGGGGTGGGGAGGAAAACTCCGATGGGGATGGGGATGACTCGACGGATTGTTGTTAATAGGAGTTAAACGGATTTTGAGGGCGGGCAAGATGCCGGATGTCCAGGGCGGGCAAGATGCCCACCCCACAATAATACTAAACTCTTGTGGAACAGGCATCTTGCCTGTTGCTAATTATGGATGTCCAGGGCGGGC
>NZ_JAEQCE010000017.1:0-24875 GCF_020738665.1 Microcoleus sp. PH2017_08_TRC_O_A | reverse complement strand
TGCCCACCCCACAATAATACTAAACTCTTGTGGAACAGGCATCTTGCCTGTTGCTAATTATGGATGTCCAGGGCGGGCAAGATGCCCACCCCACAATAACACTAAACTCTTGTGGAACAGGCATCTTGCCTGTTGCTAATTCCCAATTTTGAGGGCGGGCAAGATGCCCACCCCACAATAACACTAAACTCTTGTGGAACAGGCATCTTGCCTGTTGCTAATTTCAATTACTAATCTCCTACAAACTATCAAAATTATGAACGATTTTGATTACATTTCGATCGCACTTTTGAACCAATACTCTTACTGTCCCCACCGCTGCTGGCGGATGTCTTGCGCGGGAGAATTCACGGATAACCAGTATACCATCGAAGGGACGAGTTTGCACGATCGCGTTCACACTCTCAGTCAAATCAACCGCGATGAGACTTGGCAGGTGCGGGCGATTTGGCTGAAGTCTGAAAAGTATATGCTGATTGGAAAATCGGATTTGATTGAATCAACGGATGGTGAGTTGTATCCCGTTGAGTACAAGCGCGGGCGCAAGGGCGAATGGGATAATGATGAGTTGCAGGTTTGCGCTCAAGCCCTTTGTTTGGAGGAGATGACGGGGAAAAGTATTGCGACTGGATATGTGTATTACGCGCTGTCGCATCAGCGGCAGTTAGTCGAGATTTCTGAGGGGTTGAGACGGGAGACGATCGCCACTATCAACGCTATCCAAATTTTACTGCAAACTGGCAAAATTCCTCCAGCGCACTATAGCAAACGCTGTCAGGGTTGCAGCCTTTATCAGCAATGTTTGCCGCAAGCTGCTGAAAAAGTCCTGCGCTATCAAGAAGCTAATTAAACCTCATTTTTGGGAGTCTATCATGGGAACACTTTATATCAATCAAGATGATGTGTTTATCGGCAAAACAGATGAACGGCTGAATGTCAAGGCAAAGAATCAAATATTACAGGATGTGCCTTTGATTCATTTAGATGGAGTGGTGATTGTGGGACGGGCGACTATTTCCCCGGCTGCGGTTGCAGAATTGCTTCAGCGGAAAATTCCTCTGACTTTTATCACCGATACTGGTCACTATTTGGGTAAGCTGGAACCGGAATTAAGTAAAAACATTTTCGTTCGGAATGCTCAGTGGAAAGCGGCGGGGGAAACTCCGCAAGCTATTCATGTTGTCCAGGGTTTTATTCGGGGAAAATTGAAGAACTATCGCACCAGTTTATCTCAAACTCAGCGGGAACATTCGGAACTAAATTTAAGTTCGGCAATTATGCAGATTTCAAATGCGATCGCCAAACTTGACAAAACTGACAACATTAACTCTTTGCGCGGACACGAAGGTGCTGGGAGTGCGGCGTATTTCGGAGTTTTCAACCAATTAATTCGGGCGGAAGGCTTTGTGTTTAAACCCCGACACCGCCCTGCTACCGATCCGGTGAATTCTTTGATGAATTTTGCTTACACGTTGCTACGTCACGATGTCCAAAGCGCGATTAATATTGTGGGATTTGACCCTTATTTAGGATACCTTCATACCCAGCGCTACGGCCGCGTGGGTTTAGCGTTTGATTTGATGGAAGAGTTCCGCCCGTTGGTGGCTGACAGTGTAATTCTCAACGCGATTAACCGCCGGATTCTGACGCCGAATGATTTTACTGTGGAACCGCTGAGTAATGTGATGCGACTGTCGGAAACGGGACGGAAAGAGTTTTTGAGGTTGTATGAAAAGAAAAAGCAGTCTGAGTTTAAGCATCCGGTTTTGAAACGCAAGTGCACTTATCGAGAGGCTTTTGAGATTCAGGGGCGGCTGTTGGCGAAATATTTGATGGGCGAGATTGACAAATATCCACCTTTAGTTTTGTACTAGATATGCACATTCTGATTTCTTACGATATTTCGGAAGACAAGCGCCGGACAAAGATTCACAAAATGCTGAAGTCTTATGGGCAGTGGATGCAGTACAGTGTATTCGAGTGTGCCGATTTGACTGAGACGCAATACGCTAAATTGCGATCGCGCCTGAACAAAGTCATCAAACCAAACGAAGACAGTATTATGTTTTTTCCGCTGTGCGCGTGCTGTCAGGGTAAGATTGAACGTATTGGTGGGGTTGTTCCTGCCGATCGCACAATATTTTTTGCCTAGTTTCCGTGAACCAGTAGGTGTTAAAATAGGGGTATCAAATTTTTTGGCTGAAACTGATGTGCAGCAAGAGTTTGATGCCCCTAGTCTCAAAAAACGATTCACGGAAAATCTGAAAGCTTTACAGGATAACGTCTTTGGGGTGAGTATGAAAAATTGGGGATTGACAAGCCTAGGGCTGGAATGGTACTTTTGTTTTAGATTCACGGAACTGCACCTTGAAAACCAAATACACCAAGGCTTCTGGAGCGGGCGGCCGGAAAATACCTAAAACCCTATCAGGGATTGAAACTTTCTCACAAACTTCTTTAAAGACTGAGTTTACAGCCGGAAAATACCTAAAACCCTATCAGGGATTGAAACACAACTTCGATCGCAGCGCAGCAATCATTCATGAGCCGGAAAATACCTAAAACCCTATCAGGGATTGAAACCTTTAGTTAAGGTAAATTGAGCGAAGAAATCTTGCCGGAAAATACCTAAAACCCTATCAGGGATTGAAACGAATTTGCAGCTTGTATTGAGAGAAGAGAAGTTTTGGGCCGGAAAATACCTAAAACCCTATCAGGGATTGAAACTTAAGTAGCTTTAATCAAGCTGCAACTGCTGTTTGCCGGAAAATACCTAAAACCCTATCAGGGATTGAAACAATTCCCATATAAGAGAATAGAGTAACAACTTCGCCGGAAAATACCTAAAACCCCATCTAGGGCTTGAAACGCCCAAATTACAAAATTATTGGCTCAAAAATAGACTTCTCCACTCTCCTTTTATCCCCTCCCATAACCTCCAGCAGCCGATCGACCGATCGCCCCCAACTAAAATTATCAGCCACAAAACCCGGGCCCGCAACCCGAGCTCTCGCCGCAATTCCAGGCTGCTCGATCGCCCGCTGCATCAAATCAGTCAAATGTTCCCACTCAGGAGCTAACATAAATAAGGTTTCCCCCTCAATTACCACAGCCATAAATTTACTCTCGATTCGCAGTGCAAAGTCCGATCGAGTAAAATCGTCAGTCGGGCCACCCTCGGTACAAATTACGGGTAAACCGCAAGCCACAGCTTCCAACACCGGCAGATTAAAACCTTCCGCCAAATAAGCAGAAACATAAACATCTGCTGCTTGGTAAATCTCCGCTATTTGAGCAAAAGATAGCTGGCTCCCAGTATAAATTAACCTCGGCAAAACTCTCGCTCTTTCCGCATCGTCGAGCACAACTCGGCAAGCTTCCGCAATCTCGTTTCTGGACGGATAAAGCAGTTCAGAACCTTTCAAAACTAATCTCGCATCTGGATACTTGTCAACTACCGCAGCGAAGGCTTTTAATAAAGGACGAATCCCTTTGCGATCGGTTTGTCCTCCGATGTTTAAAAATATAAAATAGTTTGACCAACCGAAGCTTTCGCGCAGCAATTGACGCCGATCGCCCGAAACAGGATAATAAATCTGAGGATCGACTCCCAAAGGTACAACCGCAATTCGATCGCCCTCAACTCCGCTACGAATTAAGCCGGCTTTTGACCACGCCGATGGTGTAATAATCTTTACTTCTGAATTAACCGGAGTTTGGGCGATCGACTTAACGCCGATCGCCTGCAATACTGTACTGGTAATAATCCCCCATTCTGTGGCTGCAAATACCCAAGTTTCCGCGCTGCTGGATGCTGCAAAGTCCCACGGGCAGTGCATTCGCAGCGTCACGTCGGCTGACTGATTTACCGCAGGACTCGGAATGCTGCGGAGTAATCGGTCATTTGGGCGATCGAACAAACTAACTTTCGTCTCCCAAGCTGCGTCTACGTAGGGCATATCCCGGTGAAAAAGCTCAATTTGTCCTGGAGGGCGATGGCTTACGCCCCGGCTTACGCCTACGAGCATTTCTAATAGTTGAAATTGATTGAATACGCAATAGGAATGACAAATAAAACGCCAGCATTCAACAATAATTTGCAATTCAAAACTCCGATCTAAGAATTTAAAATTCTAGCAGAAGAAAGTTCGGCTAACGAGCAATGTACGGGATGTAATATCATATCAATTCCGGCTGCACCGGAATAATATAGAGGAGACGGCAGTGCCGTGTCCCTACAATTGATCGTAGGGACACGGCACTGCCGTCTCCTCCGTCTCCTCCGTTTAGATCATTCCGATGCAAACGGATTTAATATTACCCAAAATCAGGAAACGGCACTGCCGTTTCCCTACAATTAATCGTGGTAGGGAAACGGCATTGCCGTCTCCTCCTCGCCCGAGGATAATCGATCATTTTGGAGTAGGGAAACGGCATTGCCGTCTCCTCCGTTACTTGGGACACCCAATGCCCAATGTCCAATTCCCAATGCCCAATTCCCTACTTCATCACTTGCCAATCCATAATCCGCCATTGTCCCTCTTGGCGGATCAAGTCGTAGCGAATGCGGAGGTTTTCGTTGCGGGAAGTAACTAACTGTTCGCGATCGAAGGTTTCGGCTTTTTCGCTGACTTGGGCTTCTACTTCGGCGCGATCGGGATTAGTCGGATTTGTCTTAACTCCTTTAACTTCTAGCTTGTGCACGTAACGCTGGTGGGCGTTGTTTTTCTGTTGGGCATCTGCCATCAATTGCCAGCGAGACAAAGCCGGTTCTGTGAGAACTTTCTGTAATTCTTCGACAGCGTGATTGGGGCCCAAAGCCGCTGCTTTCGCCGACAGCCAGTCTTGAACTATTTGTTTGGCTCCTTCTTCCGTCATTGCTCCCGACACTGGGGCGGGGGCGGGGGCGCCAGGCTCTGGGGCAGGGGCTAGTGCGGGGATTTCTATGGGCGGTGCATCGAGGCTGACGCGGGCTTGTTCTCCTTGGAGAGATGGGCCTGAGAGGGCTTGCAAGGCACTCAAAAACAGACTGAGTATTAACCACAGAATTAACAGGCTCAGGACGGCTGCGACGACAAGCAGAGCCAGCTTGTTTGGTGGCAGGGACTTGACTTGGGCCCCAATTTGGGCTGCTAGGGTGCGCGCCCGATCGGCAAAAGAACCTGTTAACCCCTGGCCGATCGCTCCGCTGCGCCGGCTCGAACTCGGGTTCCTGCGCGGTTTGGAGGTCGAGGCCGCAGGCCGTCCCGCCGTAGCTGTCGGGAGAGAGACGGCCGCCGCAGCCCCAATTCCTGCCGCCGTTGCCTGATATTTCGGCGCTGAAGCTGCGCTGGATCTGTCAGTCGGTACGGGGGTCAAGGTGAGACTACTGGCTGCCTGTTTGGCGGCGGGAGGCTGTGGAGGTGCAGGCGGGCGATCGCCCGGTGGTTGCAGTTTCCCCTGAGGTTTGCCCGATCTCGGTTGCACGACGACCCATTCGTTGGCGGTTTCGGCATCCGAGGGCAAAGCTTCTAGGTAAGCTTGGACTTTCGGATCGGCAAAATAATCTTTCAAAGAGACTGACTGGTTTGCCAAGTCGCGGAAGTGAGGAAACACTTCTTCTTGCAGCCAGTGTTCGGCGTACAAGCAGAGTCCTGGCAACAAATCGGGAGAATCTTGGGAATGTTCGCGAATGAACGCGAGGGGTTCTTTTTCCGAACTGAGTTCGAGAGATCTGCTGGCTTCTTCTGTCTGGCCCAGCAGCAGCGAACACACAGCTTTTTCGAGGTGAACGTCTTGGCGGCGGCCGAGCTGCATCAGCATCAGCTTGGCGCGGCGGATCATCGAAGGCTGTCTGGCGGCAAATCCTTGGGCTAACAGAGTGTAGACCGAGAGGTAAGTGGCCACTGCGGAGGGGCGGCCGGCTTCAGCTTCAAATAGGGTCTGCTGCTCGCTACTGGTTAGGTGTTTGCGGAGTTGCTGGACGAAGCGGAGGAAGTCTTCTATTCCTAAACCCGATCGATCGTCCCCCGAGCCATCGATGCCGCCCCGTTCCTCCAGCATTTCTCGCAGGATTTGCAGTCCCTGGCGGCGCTCGGAGACTTTTTCTTCGGGGAGCGATAGTAATTCTAAAATGTTGTACGGACGGAGTTTGTATATATCGGTTTGCATTTCACCCCTCACGCTTGGAAATAAGCTTTCGCGCAGCAGCAGTTCTTGACCTGCGTCTAGTGATTTTGCCGCATTTTGGTATTGACCTTGCTGCCACTGTTCGCGGCCGAGTTCTAGGCAGGCCAGGGCTACGGTTAAAACGATATCGGGCCGCACGAGCTGCGGGTCGCCGAAGCGGCCTTCGTCGATCGCGATGCTGCCATTGTTGAGATACGGGCGCCCCAGCTTCTGTACGAGTTCGTATTCCCCCAGTTCTTGCAGTACGAGCAGGGCTCCTACGAATTGGTTGTCATCGATTTCAATACTTGGAGTGTGGGGGTCAGGAGCAGCGTCTAAAGCCTTAGACTCTGCCGCAACGGTTTCTCCTGCATCTTGCAGGACTGTGGCCGGCCCAGTAGAGGTTTTCGACCTCTGCTTGGCCGCCATGGCTGCTTCCGACTCTCGATCGTAAGTTTTGGCTAAAAAACTGACATCATAAGCTTTGCGCCCGTCTGAGTCTGACAGAACGGCGCAGGCTTCATCGATCAGTTGTTTGCGGGCGACGATCGCAACTTCGGAATACTCCCGGCGTGGAAGCTGTAAAGTTCGATCGCGGTGAGCCTGCTGCAACTGTTCGGCAGTAGCTTGAATCGGTAGACCCAAAATACGGTAGTAATCTAGTGGAATGAGCACTGTCCACTTCCCCAAAGCGCTAGCAACTGAATTAGCCTATCTTAGGTGATGCTCTCACATCAAATCTCAAAAATATGATTTTGATGTGAGCTTCTGAGTCCTGTTAAGGATATCGAGAACTTCCTTCAAGGTACTCCGACTGTTTCCCTCTACGGCGTTTTAGAGTGAGGTTCGCATCCTGCCCCACTTTGAACAAGACCGATCTTAAGTTTTAGACACAACCGCAGCGGGTCGATGTGGCAGTTGGCTCTCCCTATTTTGGCAAATTTCCCATACTAAGCTCATTTTAACAATGCTTGTAACTGCTGCTGGGAAAATGTTCGCCCATTTTATGCTGCGGTTGTGTCCTCTGTCGGTTTACATTTAGATGTTTAGGCAGCCGATCGGGTATTAATTTTTTATGGAACGGACTCTACCAGTTTTTGACGCACAAAGCGTAACTATTTCTCGGGATGAGGGCTTGATGCTCTACGAGGATATGGTTTTGGGGCGCTTTTTTGAGGACAAGTGTGCTGAGATGTACTACCGGGGCAAAATGTTTGGTTTTGTCCACTTGTACAACGGCCAAGAAGCCGTGTCTACTGGGGTGATTCGATCGATGCGCCGCGATAGTACGGATTACGTCAGCAGCACCTACCGCGATCACGTTCACGCTTTGAGTGCGGGCGTACCGGCGCGGGAAGTAATGGCGGAGTTGTTCGGAAAGGAAACCGGTTGCTCGAAGGGCCGCGGCGGTTCGATGCATATGTTTTCGGCAGAACACCGGCTGTTGGGAGGCTATGCTTTTGTGGCTGAGGGGATTCCTGTAGCTACGGGGGCGGCTTTTCAATCGAAGTACCGGCGCGAAGCTTTGGGAGATGAAAGTTCCGATGGCGTGACTGCTTGTTTTTTTGGCGATGGTGCGGCAAATAACGGGCAGTTTTTCGAGTGTTTGAACATGGCGGCTTTGTGGAAATTGCCGATTCTTTATGTTGTGGAAAACAACAAATGGGCGATCGGCATGGCCCACGAGCGAGCTACTTCTGACCCGATGATTTTCAAGAAAGCTCATGCTTTTGGCATGGCTGGAGTTGAGGTTGACGGGATGGATGTTTTGGCGGTGCGGGAAGTCGCGAAGGAAGCTGTAGCGCGGGCGCGGGCCGGCGAAGGGCCGACTGTGATCGAGGCTTTGACTTATCGTTTTCGCGGACATTCTTTGGCAGATCCTGACGAATTGCGCTCTAAGGAAGAGAAGGAATATTGGTTCCCGCGCGATCCGATTAAGAAGTTGGCTGCTGATTTGATCGATCGCACTTTGGCGACTGCTGAGGAATTAAAGGCGATCGAGAAAAAGATTGAAGCAGTCATCGATGATGCGGTAGATTTTGCTGAGAAAAGCCCCGAACCCGATCCGAGCGAATTGTATCGGTATATCTATGCTGAAGATGAATAGTCTTTAGACATATTTAGCCGAATGTTGTTGCAGCCTACAGGTTAAACCTGGAGCATCCCATTTTTGCAAATATACTCGTAGGGGCGAAGCATTTCGGCAGTAAATCTCTGGTTATTACTAATAAATTGTCTGCCGAAATGCTTCGCCCTTACAAAATTGAGATGTACCCTTAAAACCTGTGGCTGCACAAATTTCAAGCTAGAATCAAAGGTAGACTTTGTAGACGAATAGAGAGGCTATTTTTATGATAAATTGCGATCGAAATCAAATCAGCAAAAATATGGGCGCAGTTCGAGTCAAAGTCAAGCTAACGAACGCCATTGATGAAGAGTTAGTCAAGAGAGGATTGCTCAATCCCAATTTGTTGCGCGTGTACGAAGCAGAAGCACTGATAGATACTGGTGCTGTACGCACAGCAATTCCCCTAGAAGTCTGCGAACACCTCGGCTTAAGAATTCGGAGTCAAGAAATAGCAAAATATGCTGATGGCCGACAAGAAACTGTGGGATTAACCGGGCCTATTCTGATTGAAATGGAAGGGCGCGAGACAATTGAGGCAGCAATGGTTTTAGGCGATATCGTGCTAATCGGTCAAACTGTGTTAGAAACTTTAGATTTGCTGGTAGATTGCAAGAATCAGCGTCTAGTTCCCAATCCTGAAAATCCCGAAAGACCTGTATTGAGAGTATAAGAGGACACGGCAGTGCCGTGTCCCTACCGCGATTAATTGTAGGGAAACGGCACTGCCGTGTCCTGATTGTGGGTAATTATTAATTCCTATGTCACCGGATTTGATATAACTCTACGATCAATCTGTGTATCCGTGTCAAAATCCGCTTTCCTTCGACTAGATTTCCAGTGGCACAGGGCGCAACCTGCCCGCTACTTCTACACTCGGCCAATTCGGATCGAATGTCAAATTTTCCAACTTTCCACTGCTGGAAATTACAAACGTATCCTCAATTTTTGCTCCCGACAAACTCGGATTCCAAGCTACAGCTATATTTTCACTCAAAATATCTGAAGTAGCCGGATTAGCCACAATTTCCCGCGCCAAATATCCAGTAGTTCCGCCTTGATGGTGTTCCCGAATTGCTTGAGGATATCCGTGCTGTTCGTAAGCTTGTTTCAGCGTATCATAAACCGCATTCATAGATACTCCCGGGCGGCACGAATCTAAGCCAGCGGCTTCAATTTCTCTAACTTGTCGGTGCAATTCTGAATGCTGTTTTTCTAGAGAACCAAAACAGACAAATCGAGTTAAATTTGCATACAAACCGTTTCCCCTAGCGCAGAATACTAACATGGCTTGCTTCCCAATTTGTTCGGCGGTGGCGGTGGCGTGGCGGTATAGCGGCAAACGCCTTTCTCCAGCCACTAATGTCAGGGCTGGATGCAAGCCTCTCGCCCACAATGCCTCTGCACCTGCTCCCGCTAGCTGATATTCTGTCCATGTCGGTTTTGCCGCCGAAAGTACCTCTGTCATCGCTTCGCTGGCTAAACGTCCGACTCGGCGATACCGCTCTAATTCGCTTGACATCATTGTCTGTTTGCGAGACTGTAAAGATGCGGCGATCGCAGTTTCGTTATGATGAATTGGTCGATCGCACATCACGTTACCGCCACCAGTAATTTCTTTGACAAAAGCTTCGCGCTGTGCAACATCTGCCCAAGGATAGATGTGCATTTGAAAGTTGTCGGGCAATTCTTCATCTTGCAAGCGTTGAGCTTCGATTTCATCTGTGAGTACAAAAGCGTTTTCGGCGGTAATTAATATTTCTGCAACTCCGGTTTCTGCGGTGAGCAATACTGTATTGGAACCGCCGGCGGTGGCCCAAGCAAACCAGTCTGTGCCTCGCAAGCGAAGGGCGATTGTTCCGGTTTCTGTTAAGGTTTTGCGGATGAATTCGAGTTTGCGATCGACTTCTGCGTTTAATGAGTTTATCATAAAGCAATTGATGTGGAGTTAATTCTTCAATCTTTCAATCTTTCAATCTTTCAATCTTTCAATCTAAAATCCAAAATCCAAAATCTAAAATAGATTGACAGATACGGCTTGCAATTCTTTGGCTTTTTCTTCGGGTAATGCGTCGTTGGCAAACATTCCGGCGGCGAGTTCGGTTCCTGCTAGATATTTTAGCCGATCGCTCGATCGATAGGGCGGATAAAATTCAGCGTGCAAATGCGCCTCTGGATGCGGTTTCCCGTCTGTGGGCCCTTGAAACCAAGCCATCAAATAAGGGAATTGGCGCTGCCACAAACCGTCGTATTTAAGGGTGACTGTTTTTAAGGCTTTAGCGAGGGATTGACGCTGTTTTTCCGTCAAATCGATAAATGTAGCAGCGGGAGTTATCGGCGCAATCCAAACTTCGTAAGGGTAGCGGGCGCAAGCGGGTACAAAGGCGATCGCCTCTGCGTCTAAATAAAGAATTCGCTGTTTGTCAGCAATCTCTTTTTGAATCAAATCTTGCAGCAAACCGGAACTGTTTTTTTGATAGTAAACTGATTGACATTCTAACATCCGCGCCGGCACTGGTGGCACAAACGGATAAGCGTAAATTTGACCGTGGGGATGGTGCAAAGTTACTCCGACTTCGACGCCGCGATTTTCAAAAGGTAAGACGTATTCAATTTCGGGATTGCTGCCAATAACTGAAGTGCGATCGGCCCATACTTCTAACAGCAATTCTAAGTGAGATAATTCTAAAGAACCGAGGGAAGCCAGCGGATCTTGAGTGAAAACAACGACTTCGCAAATGCCCTTAGCAGGCAAAGTTTCGACAATATTTGCAGGTGCGTTTTTTGCCTGCAAAGTCATCGAGGGAAAGCGGTTGTCAAAAACAGCTACATCGTAATCTCCCGGCGGCAATTCTGTCGGAAATTTGGGATTAATTGTAGCAGCCAGCGGGTTGTATTCCGGCGGCGGCATGAAAGTTCTTCCCTGACGGTGGCTGGCGTATGCTACCCATTCCCCGCGCAAAGGATGCCACCGAAAGTGCGGGTTCGCCTGTACCGGTTCATTGCTGGGACTTACCGCCGCGATTCCTTCTGGGATTGGGTAGCGGCTGTAGAGTGTCAGTGGGCGGCCGTCTGGTTTTAGCAATATTTGGGAGTGCATTTTTGTCGGGCGGGCGTTTTTAATAGATGTTAGGAGTATAACTTCGTGCTGGGAGAATTCGCCCCTATCTAAAGTCGCAATTTTTGTTGAGACTCGGCGGTTGAAACCGCGTCTACACAAACAAAGTCCGCCTTCGCGGACTGAAGAATAAAGGGGGTATTTAAGTATGATTTGGTATGATGCGTGCGATCGCATTTTCCTTAGTTTGCACCATTGCCATTGATATCAAACTTTTCTATAATGGGAATTTCTGAAGTTGAGGAGGCTACTATTCGCAGATTGATATCAACTATGATTTGATTTTTATCAAGAACTACATTTGCTTTTTTTATTATAATTTTTGCCGATAAACAATCGCCTGATTCAGGTTCGGGAGACGACTGAGTTTTATATCCTGCGTCCTCCAGCCATTCACAAATCTTCCTCCAGTTTTCTACCTTTTCATCAGCTTTGCCTACAAGATTTTTGACATATTGGTATAAAGTATTACAGAAATCTACGGCAATCCCTTTGGGGTTTTTACTGAGCGTTTCGGCAATTTCGGTGGGACTGTGACCGCAGAGTAGGCCCCGTAGATGTTGTTTCTCTGTGGGCGTGAGACGCTTGCCTTTGGCGGATGCGAGGTCTGTATAAAGGGTTTCTAAGTCCCAGTCGCGGGCAGCTTCGGGGAAGCGATCGTTAGAGGATGCCATTGGAGGGGATAGGTTTTTGGAGTTTTCCTAATCAAATTCTAACACAATTTCTAATGCTTATTAGTTTCTCAGCTAATGTTGGTTAAGTTATATTAAAAAGTACAGGTTAATTCTCGATCTTTAGCTGTCACGGGAAGACTCACTTCTTGCGGGGTGTCGTTCCAGGCCATGAATGGACATTTTAATTAAAAGAGTGGGGTATCGTAAAATGGATGAATTTGTTAGAAAAGCTGCGGCATTGGGATTACCCGCAATTATGCTGGTAATTGTGATGGGAACTACAGGTTTAGCAGGTGCGGCTGCAATTACAGCAGCTTTAGCAGCGTTAGGTGGCCCAGCAGGTATGTTAGGCGGAATCGCAATGCTTGGAATGATAGGTTTAGCTACAGAAATGTTGTCTAAGTATGGTCTTGAAGCAGTGCTAATTGGGATTTACAGACAGCGCCTTCAAAACGGAGAATCAAGATCGCGTCTGTGTGGAGAAATTCGGAATTTACCTCTCTCTGGGGACATGAAACGCAAACTTGAGGAAGATTTGGGCCGTTAATAGATAGGTAGAATTAGGCTTCGCAAACCATCTCTTTCTAAATACGAACAGGATTTACGCACCAGCTCTATCTGTAGGTGGACAATGCCTCCTTACCGCTACAAAACGAAGTTATAAAAATGCGACCGCTCAACTAAAAGAGGAGGAACCATTGATTAAGTTTATTGGGCAAGTCGAACTGCGTAACTCTCGCCGAGTCTACTACCTAGAGGATTATTACCGAGTAGAGCAAATCAACCCTAATCGGGAACAAGTGACTTACTCTTACGACATTCCTGACAAAGCTGTGGAGTATCTATACAACAAACTTAAGGGTTGTAAAGTTACACCAAAAGATGCTGCTACCGTTCTCCAGCCAGTCGCTAAAAACTTGAATCTTCCCTATAACTCGGGTCATAAAATTGACTACTATGCTCAGGAAGCATTAGTGGTACTTGTGGCATTAGGTAAAGCAAGTTTAACTAAAGAAGGTCGAGGCTACTTTTACAGAATTCTCTAATTGTTGATGCCAATTACTTTCTCTTTGATATTTTTAAATTAGGCAGCACGAAGCAACATCAAAAACAAATAGTCCACCAGCCATGTCATTCTTGTTACAACTATAATCAAAGAAAATGAAGTCTAAATCAGTTACCCAAATCAGTGGTATTCCCGGTCAATTAGTCGGTGCAGTTCCCGTCCGAACCAGCGGTACAGGAACTCTTAAAATTGTTGGGGATACCTTACAAGGAAATTTTACTTCATTTTTTGGATTAGAAATCAAAGAAATTGTCATTCCAATTCAAAATGTCAAAGCAGTTGAAATTGGGGAAGGCTGTACTTGGTGGCTGCTCGGACTCGGAATTTTAACCCTCGGGTTATTCTTCATTGGTATTATCTTCATTGTGTTGGCTTTTGTTGTAAAACAGCGTTATATTGCCATTTACACGAGTAGTAGTAATCTCATTCTGTTTTGTACAAAAAATGATAAAGTTAACCAGTTTCGGAACGAAATTATAGAAGCTTGTCGTCCGAAACCGAGCTATATTCCCCGACCTTCTCAATCTCCCCCACCACCACCTTCTTTGCCAAATTGATTGATACTTAGCTAATCTGTGCTGACCCAAAATCCACAGCCATTTTAAATATATAGAAAGGCTGAATTATGGTCAACTTCCACCTTGGATTAAGTCGGGAGAATAAACGTCAGCCAAAAGCGATCGCCCTTTTATATCTAATCCCAAATCCTACTTAAATACCCCCTCTAACTCTTAGTCCGCTTGGTAAGGACTTCGTTTGTATAGACGCGGTTTCAACCGCCGAGTCTCAACGCAAATTAAGGTGCGCCGCAGCGCACCCTACAGAAGCAATCATCAATCTCGCAACTTCAGCAGCGGTTCAATCTGCTGCCTTTGAAACTGCAATTCATCCGCCAAAGGCTGGTAAATTTCTCGATCGCCCTTTTCATCGCAATAATCCCACAAACCATTGTAACAGTGGCGATCGTCATCCCAACCCGGATGGTTGACAATCGGATACAAACAAACTCCGTCTATCGGAACGCCCGCTTTCATTGCCGCCGCTACCTCAGTGCACACATAATTGAACCAGACAGGTCTAAAATCGTCTTCAGTACCCGTTTCTGCGATGAATAAGGGGCGGCCGTAGCGATCGAACACTTCTCGCAGCAATTCGCGAAACGGGCGGTACAGCTTGTCGGTGTATTTCATCGGATCTTCATTGTGAATCCACTGATTGCGATCGTAATAATTCACCCCAATAATATCGAGATACTTTTCCTGGCCGCCGAGTTCGGGGCGAAAACGTCCGGCCAACATATCCCAAGCTTGATATTGAGATAAACGATAACCTTCAGCCGCGTCTTTATCCTCCGGTTTGTCAGGATCGGCAATAATGTTAATTACCGGGTCGATTTGAACGATGCGGGTGCTGGGATTGACTTCCCAAACAGATTCTATCGCGGCGATCGACGCTTTGATTAACTGGATTTTTAGCTCGTCTCCCCGCCCTTTTGCAAACGGATTGATGTAAGCAACATCGCCGCCCGCCCAAGCAATAAATGAAATTTCATTGACAGGTGTCACGAAAGGTATTTGGTCAGTTTCCTCAGTCAGCACTTGCATAAAAGCGCGCACCATCTTTGCAAACCTAGACACGAATTCGGGACTGAAGATATCAATATCGTCCGGCCAGCCGTAGTGAAACAAATCCCAAATTACCTGCATTTTTGTGTCGCGGGCGGCACGAATAATGGGCAGGGAACTGGAAAAATCGTATGTTCCGGGCGACTGTTCGATTAAGTGCCAGCGGAGGCCTTCGCGGACTGTGTAGATGCCTTGATTTTGCAAGCGCTGGTAGTCGGCGATCGCAAATTTATCGTGGCCGGTGGCGGCTGTGACATCGAGGCGTTTTCCCGATCGCAATTTGTGGGTGGAACATTCAAATCCGCCCAGGAAAAAACTTTGAAACATTATTAGGTAATGGGGAATGGGGAATGGGGAATGGGGAATGGGGAATGGGGAATGGGGAATGGGGAATGGGGCCTAAAAGCATTGGGCATTAGGAATGGGGAATGGGGCCGAAAAGCATTGGGCATTAGGAATCGGGAAGAGGTTCATAAATGATTGAGACTTGCTATATCCAATAACTTGGAACTGCGGGCAATTACCAATTACCAATTACCAATTACCAATTACCAATTACCAATTACCAATTACCAATTACCAATTACCAATTACCAATTACCCATTCCCAATTACCCATTCCCAATTACCAATTACCAATTACCAATTACCAATTACCCATTCCCAATTAGCACTGAGTAATCGCTGGCGGCTGCGAACTTTCTTCGGGAATATCCCAGCCGAGAGTTGCCGCCGCGATCGCCTCTATGGGAAATTTGGGAGTGCGATCGGCATACAGCAAACCGTTAGCTTCTTGGAAAGTATCGGTCAACTGTGTATAGCAAAATCCGCTGAACATTTCCACTCGATTTACTACTTTCAGCAGCGCGCTGTAGCGGTGTCGCAATTCCTGCGTGTCCGACGCCCGCACGTAGCCCCAAACCCTGAGATAATCAGGGTTTTCGCGGCCGGCGCAGGCTATTCCGCCGAATTCCGTCAGCATCACGGGCTGTCCTTGGTGCGGGTGTCCGTCGAGGGTGAGGACTCGCCCGCCGGGACGCCCGCGATCGAACAAATCGGCTAGCTGGACTTCGGGCCCGTAGCGTTTTGCCACAGTTTGCGGGTTGTTGTCGTAGTCGTGAATAGCGAGGATGTCGGTATCGATGCTTTCCCAGCCGTCGTTACCGATGACGGGGCGAGTGGGGTCTAAGGTTTTCGTCAAAAAATATAAGGCTTGCACGTAGTTGCGGTGGGCTGCGGCTTCGACTAAATTCGGAACTCCCCAGGATTCGTTGAACGGCACCCAGACTACGATACAGGGGTGGCTGGAGTCGCGATCGATCGCTTCCGTCCACTCCCGCGTCAGCCTGTCAACGGCCTTGCGAGTGAAGCGGTAGGCGCTGGGCATTTCTTCCCAAACTAGCAGCCCCAGCACGTCGGCCCAGTACAAAAATCGCGGATCTTCGATTTTCTGGTGTTTGCGGACGCCGTTGAAACCCATTGCTTTGACTAATTCGACATCGTGGCGCAAAGCTTCGTCGGATGGCGCCGTCATCAGGGTATCGGGCCAGTAACCTTGATCGAGCACCAGTCTCAGGTAGTAGGGGCGGCCGTTCAGCATGAAGCGATCGCGCTGAATGCTGACAGTCCGCATCGCGGTGTAAGATTTAATCTCGTCAAGCAGTTTGCCGTCGGCCCACAGCTCGACTTGTGCGTTAATTAATGTAGGTTTTTCCGGACTCCACAGCAGTTCGTTGCGGTAGTCGTCGATACCCGGGTCTGAAAGGGCGATGCGGCGGTGGATTTCGCCGTTGATCACTTCGTAGGTGTCGTTGACCAGCAGCAAACAGCCGATCGACAGTTTAACTTTAATTTGAATCCCCGACTGGCGATCGCCCGCCACAAACGCCTCAAAACCGATTTCCCAGCGTTCAAACTGCGGAGTCCACCGGATGCGATCGATATAAGTATGAGGCACCAATTCTACCCACACCGTCTGCCAAATGCCCGTCGTGCGCGGATACCAGATGCTGTGCGGTTCCACTTGCCAATCTTGCTTGCCGCGCGGTTTTGCCAAATCTTGCGGGTCGTCCTGGGCCCAAACAGTCACCCGCTGCGGCCCGATGGGGTTAAGAACTGCTGTAATGTCTGCGGTGAAAGGAGTGTGCCCGCCTTCGTGTTCGATGACAAACTGACCGTTTACCCAGACGCGGGCGCGGTAGTCTACAGCGCCGAAGTGGAGGAGAACTCTGCTTTCTGTGTGGGGCAGGTCGAATTCGCGATCGTACCAACAGTTAGCGTGAAAATTCGTGTCGCCGATCCCGCTTTTGATTGATTCGGGAACAAACGGCACTTCTATAGTGTGACTCCAGTCCGTAATGTCGATCGGCTGCACGCAGCGTCCCGCATCATCGTAAGCAAACCTCCACTTACCGTTCAGACAAATCCAGTTACTGCGGCGCAATTGGGGGCGCGGATAACCTGTTTTCCGCCCTTGAACAGTCACCTTATTGTCTAGAGTGGAAGACTCTTCTATATCGCAATTTTCTAGTTCTCTACCTAACCAACTCATCGGCACATCTACCCGAAGTTATATTTATAGGTTAGCGACTATTCCCGCGACTTTGACAAGTTTTTTGCAATCTAATTTATCGTTAAAAAATTAAATTTTTTGACTTCAAACAGCCTGAGCTTTACTTGGTCTTGTGTCCGGCTTTTCTATACTTGTAGGGTGCGTCAGTCAGCTAACAGCGCTTAAAATTAAGCTATGATTCTCACTGACGCACCCTGCGATCGGTATAGGAAGCATGAGTCTTGACTGCAAAGTTTAGCTAGCTACAGTTTGCAAAGCTCCTAAAGGTTCAGCTAGGAATCAATCCCAAATCGAAAATCGAAAATCCTCTCTTCCCCCGAATTTATCCGTGGGGTCGCCTCTAAAATCTAAAATCTAAAATCTAAAATCGATTGACGGGAACTTCTTCCGGAGGTGGCAAACACTGAAATATCTGTTCTAGTCCCGTGAGTTCAAATAGCATTCTAACTTGTTCGCTCATGGCAGATATCAAAAGTATACATCCGCTGTCTCTAACTAATTTCATAATCGCCACTACAGCCATTAATTCCGAATTTTTAAGGAAAATGATATTTGAGAAATCGAGCATCAGAATTTTGCCACCGCTTTCAATTAGGCGCTCTATTTCTTTCTGAAACTGAGGAAATTGAGAACCTTCCAAAACCTGATGAGACAAAACAGTTTTAACGATAGTGCTCATGTTCACCTTAACCCTTGTTTGAATTGTTTAATAACTTTTGAGAAAAGCAGAGTAAAGTGCGGAGCGCGCACCTTACATTTTTGCCATAAAAAATTGGTTGAAAGCCGGAACCCGATCGCGAGAAATTAAAAGAAGACAATTCATTACCCCAATGCTCTTCCTTATAGGTAGAGGTCGCCCTCATCTGTCAACCGTCAACTGTCAACTGTCAACTGACATTTTTAGCCTTACCAACTCACAGCTTGCAGCTATAGCAATCCTAAATCATTTGTGAATTTCTTACTCCCTCCCCTTAATAAGGGGAGGGTTGGGGTGGGGTAAAAAACTTTACGACTCATTTGGGACTGTTATACTTGCTAGCAGATTTGCCATTGCCGTTAACAGCAGCAACTTCTAGAGAAGCAGCGGCTGGGAGTTCAGCAACTGCGTTCGACGAACTCAAATTAGAGGCAGCATCGTTAAGATTTGCCGCCAATTTAATCACCGGATTGGTCGTAATTTGAGTATAAGTTGTCAAAGCTTGAGCGACAACTTGATCCATGTTGTAATACCTGTAAGTCGCCAGCCTTCCCACAAAAGAAACTCCGGGAGTTGCATCAGCCAAAGCCTTATATTTCTTGTAAATTTCCGCATTTTCCGGACGCGGAACCGGGTAGTAAGGGTCTCCCTCAGCTTGGGGATATTCGTAGACAATGCTCGTTTTTAGATGCTCTTGTCCGGTGAGGTATTTAAACTCCGTGCAGCGAGTATATAAATGCTCATTCGGGTAATTTACCACCGGTGCAGCTTGGTGTACGGGTGCGTTCAGCGTTTCGTGCTTGAATTCCAAGGAACGGTAAGGCAGTTTCCCGTAGCAATAATTGAAATAGGAATCCACCGGCCCGGTATAAATCATTTCCCCGTAAGGAATAAAACTCTCAATCTCGCGGTAGTCGGTATTCAGCATCACCTTGATGTTTGGGTGAGACAGCATCTTTTCAAACATCCGAGTGTAGCCGTGCAGCGGCATTGCTTGATAGGTATCGGTGAAATAGCGATCGTCCCGGTTAGTGCGGGTGGGCACGCGCGCAATCACTGATTTGTCGAGTTCCGACGGATCCATTCCCCACTGTTTGCGAGTGTAGTTGCGGAAGAATTTCTCGTAAAGTTCGCGGCCGACTTTGCCGACAACGACATCTTCGGAAGTGCGAATGTAATCCTTTGGTTCGGCTACTTTTGCGAAGAAATCTTCAACTTCAAATGATGTCAGATTCAGTCCGTAAAGTTTGTTTACGGTGTTGAGATTTATCGGAATTGGCAGCAGTTGACCGTCAACGCTGGCGAGGACGCGGTGTTCGTATGGCCGCCACTCGGTGAACTGCGAAAGGTACTCGAAAACTGGGCGCGAATTGGTGTGAAAAATGTGGGGGCCGTATTTGTGAACGAGGATGCCGTGATTGTCGTAGTGGTCGTATGCGTTGCCGCCGATGTGGTTGCGGGTATCAATTATCAAGACTGTTTTTCCCGCCTGAGTTGCTAGTCTTTCGGCAATAACGCTACCTGCAAATCCGGCTCCGACAATTAAATAGTCAAACATTAAAAAACCTCTGGTAATGGGGAATGGGGAATGGGGAATGGGGAATGGGGAATGGTTATTAGTTATTAGTTATTAGTTATTAGTTATTAGTTATTGGTAGCAACTCCAAACTACTAACTATCAACTGTCAACTGCCAACTGCCAACTGCCAACTGCCAACTGACTTCTTACTTGCGATCGCACTTTCGATCAACCCCAGCATTTCGCCCCAGGTATTGTCCCAAGAATTGTCTGCTAAAAAGGCGTCAACTTCGCTCAGCCATTTGGCGCGATCTTCCGAAGTTTCGCCCATAATTTCTTCAGCAGCAGCAACGAATTCTGCCACATTGCTCGCAATCCGAACCAAGCCGTTATCTCCGTAGGGGCGCACCACGTCGCGGATCGCAGTAGAAATCACCGGTTTGCCGGCAGCGAGGTATTCGGGAGTTTTCGTCGGACTAATAAATTTAGTCGATTCGTTAATCGCAAAAGGCAGCATTGCTATATCCCATCCGCCCAGATATGCTGGCAGTTCTTGATAAGATTTGCCGCCGAGATAGTGTATGTTTGGGTGAGTTGGTAGAGTAGCAGGGTCTATTTTCACCACCGGGCCAATTATCACTAAATGCCAGTCCGGCTTCGCTGCGGCAATGCCGCGCAGCAGTTCGATATCCATGCGTTCGTCTATAACCCCAAAAAATCCCAAACGCGGGTGAGGAATATCTTTTTGATCGGTCGGTTCTTCTGAAAGATTTCTCGCTGTAGCAAAGTGTTCTTTTTCGATGCTGCTGGGGAAAGCATGAATGTTTGGATGCTGGTATTTTTTAGCTTCGTAGAGGCTGTGTCCGCCTGTAAATACAACGTTGGCGCGCTTTAATAGTTGGGTTTCATTTGCTTTTAACTCCGGGTGCGAGCCGTGAAATGCTGACAGTTCATCCATGCAGTCGTAGACTACAGCTAGTGGCTTTAAGTGGTTTGTGAAACTGACAGCCATTGGTGTGTAATACCAGAGGATGTACTGGCTAATTTCGGCTGCTTGAAACAAATCATCAAGCATGGCTTGCTGAGCAGTTTGTGCAGTTTCTTCGCTGATTCCTTCGCTCAGGTGCGGTACTATTATCCAGACTCCGGTTTCGTGAATGCTGACATCAAGCCGCCAATCTGTAGCCGAGCTAAAAACAGGTTCTTCTACAAAAAATACGCGGCGATTTTTGGCGCAGCGGCCTAAGAGATGTTGCGGACGCTGATAGACGAAATTCCACCGCAAATGAGACAGGCAAACTAAATCCGGTGCATCTAAAGCAGCAGGTTTTGATAACTTAGCGCGCAATGCGGGTGAGGGTGCGAATTGAGAGGGAGATTTTGCGGGATCTATCGAGGTAAATCGGATCTCCCATGCTCGACCTTTATTGCTATAATTTTTGTTTACTGAGTTTTCTGGGGGGGACATAATTAGCCTCTGGAATTTGTCAATGAAAATTTGTTAATGAAAATTGGTTGGTCAAAATTTGTCAATAAAATATCCTTCTCAGCAGTGTCTTACTGAAATTCGCAAGCATCAATCTGAGAATTTTTATTTGACGAGCAAGCGCCGCATTCAGTGGGCCAAACAAAGCAAAAGTTTAGCTGCGGAAAAAACACGCTTATCTGCTTTTTTCAGTATTGAAACTGGAGATAAGTTAATATTGTTAGACTTGCTATTGTTGCTAAATCTAACTCAGTTTTTCTGCCATTACTTCTATCTGAAGGATGACTTCGTTCTCAGCGCCTAGCTTGCACCCTTTTGAAAAGCGGTTAAAATGCCGATCGCTCTTGTAAAATGACTCTTAACTGGCAGGTACAGGGCGCTAGGATTTGAGATTTGAGATTTGAGCTTTGAGATTGAATAATTGGGAATGACTTATGAATTAAGGGTTTGAAGCTTGGCTACCGTTGCATTGTGTTTTTAAACAGGTGTTAAAACTGAGCAAGTTTTATGTTTTTATTTGGAGGGGAGAGAAAATTTGCGATCGAGCTTTTGTTGCTATTTGCTTTAACAAACTTCGCATTTTTTCAACTTATGCGATCGCACACCTACAAAATTTGTATCTTCATATACAATTGCTTTGCCGAGATTTATGACTTCCGATAGATTAACAATTGACAGTTTATGTATTTGGGTTAAACCCACATCTGGTACCCTTTTCAACTATACCGGAGATACCAGGTAACAGCGACGAGAAACGTAGGATTTTACGCGAGTCTGATACAAGAAACCAAGGTGACGAGATTGGTGCAAGATGTGAGGTTAAACTGACGCCCAGAGTACAAATCTCAATCATCCCTCTAAGGGCGGGTTTGCCGATATCTGCGATTCCCGCACCAAATATGGACGCAAACCGCGACTAGAAGATAGCAGCAACTTTACCAGAAAGAATTGGTTTAAAGCCCCAAGCCCGATCGGGATAAATTAAAATCAGACTATTCATGATTCCAATCCTCTTCCTTCCAGGTAGAGGTCGCTGTCAACTGTCAACTGTCAACTGTCAACTGAATGAAAGTCGGCGGCTGTCAATTTTGGCGATTCCCCCTCCAAAGGCAGAATCTTGCACCATCGAACTCTTTAAGAAATCGTGGGGAAAACCCAATTCAATGGCACTTACTGTGTCTAGCTGCTGCATTTGTTCGGGAGTTAATTCAAACTCCAGACAAGCGAGATTTTCTTGAAGTTGCGAGAGTTTGCGGGAACCAACAATCGGAATCACATCGACTGACTGTTGTCGCAACCAATTCAAGGCTACTTGAGAACTAGGTTTGCCAATTTCGGCTGCTATTTTACTAACTTCAGCCGCAATATTGAGGTCTCGTTCGCTAATTTTTCCAGATTCAGGTGAATTAAGTCGTTTAGCTTCGCCTGCGGTTTCTGAAATGTTGTATTTTCCGGTTAGCAAACCGCCTGCTAGGGGGCTCCAAGCTGTGACGCCAATATCGAAGGCTTTTGCCATGGGGAGCAAATCGCGTTCGGGAGTTCGCTCTTTTAAAGAATACTCGATTTGCAAGCCGATAAATGGTGTCCAGCCGCGCAGGTTGGCGATCGTATTTGCTTGAGAAACAATCCAAGCCGGTGTATCGGAAATGCCGATGTAAAGAATTTTGCCGGCGCGTACCAAGTCGTCAAAGGCGCGCATTACTTCTTCGACGGGTGTCGTAAAATCCCAAGCGTGCAGCCACAGCAAATCTATGTATTCAACTTGCAATCGCTTCAAACTGGCCTCTACTGCTTGCACCATATTTTTGCGGTGGTTGCCGAAACCGTTGATTTCGCCATTTTTCATGTTAAGACTGTATTTGGTGGCAACAACCCATTTTTCGCGATCGCCCCCGATGAAGTCACCGACATATTTTTCGCTGGTACCGTTGGTGTAGAGATTCGCGGTATCAATGAAATTGCCGCCCGCTTCTGCAAAGGCGTCGAACATCTTCCGGCTTTCGTCGTAGGAACCGCCCCAACCCCATTCTTCGCCAAAAGTCATGGTTCCGAGGCAGATTTCGGAAACGCGAAGTCCGCTGTGACCTAGTAGTTTGTATCTCATGTCACCTATCTGTTAGTTCATTGCGCTTAAGAGTATATATCTGAATTTGCTGTGTACGCATCAGTCGGAGGTGAGGAGTTTTGGGAGTGCCAAGAGTTCCCAGTTGGATTTTGAATCTTTTGTCAATTTAGGAATTGCAATTAAATAACTTAAGCGATACAGATTTCGGTTCGTAGTGCGGACTTCAGTCCGCACTACGAACTTTCATTCAGTCCAGCGACCAAATTAATACTCTAACTCAAGCTAAAATTGGGCAGTTTTCAGTTGACCTTCTGATTGTAAAGCTCGATCGAGTAAGCATGACTGTCAAAGTCGAAATTTGCCCCTAAAGTAGCTTAGCGCGATCGGCCTTTTCTTCCCAAAAACATCGCCCTTGTCGCAACGTTAACCCAGTGCTAAAATGATTTAAAAATCAACAAGTCGCAATGAAGTCCTATGCCCTCACCCTTTCCCGGCATCGACCCCTACTTAGAACACCCCGATTTCTGGCAGGAAACTCACCATTGGTTAATTTCTCTGATTGCGGAATCCTTAGTCCCCCAAATTCGCCCCAAATATGAGATCGCCATTGAAAAACGTATCTATCAAATTGACGACACCAATGACAATAATGATGACTCACTTTTAGTAGGTATCCCCGATGTAGCCATCAAACGCCAACCCAATCCCCCCGATATTCCTACTGGTTCAGTTGCCATTGCCACCCTCACAGTTCCCACTACCGTCAAAGTGCCAGCCCCTGAGAAAATTAAACAGACTTACCTAGAAGTACGAGAAATGGCAACTAGACAAGTTGTCACCGCAATTGAAATTCTTTCGACCGTCAACAAACGCAGTGGAGATGGCAGAATTACTTACCTCAAAAAACGCCAAAGTATTTTAGGTAGCTTAACCCATTTAGTTGAAATCGACTTGCTGCGAAAAGGGGAACCTATGCCCATACTTAACAATTCTATTCAAAGCGATTATCGCGTTTTAGTCAGTCGCAGCAATCGCCGTCCCCTTGCCGAACTTTATGCCTTTAATCTGGGCGATTCTCTACCTGTATTTCTACTTCCCTTGCGCGAGGAAGATGTAGAACCTATTGTTAACTTACCAGAATTGTTCGCAGGTGTTTACGATCGCGCGGGTTATGATTATCGAATCGATTATAATCGAGATCCGATACCGTCCCTGTCAGAACAAAAGTTGGTTTGGGCAAAGGAACTTTTACAAGCAACTGGACTGCGAGATAATTAATCCTATTGGGAGCATCTCATTTTCACAAAAAGGATGTTTTTCTACAGTGCGAGCGGGGACAGCACTACAAATACAAAACTGAGATGCACCCATTCTATTTTACCTTATTAATATTAATCAACGTCTATATTATATACAGAAAAATTGCCACTTATACCATTTTTATAAAGATGTGCTATGGATGAAGTCTTAGCCCCCCCGAAATCGCGGGGGGTGGGGGGTAATATCTAGTGCTACGGGTGCATCTCAGGCAAGGCGAATACATCCGTAGGGGCGAAGCATGACCGCAGAAAATATGGGATGATAACTGATAATTTATATGCGGTCATGCTTCGCCCTCTTCAAAAGTGAGATGCACCCTAGTGCTACTTTATGAAATTGGTATTACAACAACCCCTTAGGAGCGCGAATTAAATAACTTACAATTTTAATTATTGTGGGATGGGCGTCCCGCCCGTCCAGAAAAGACGGGCGGGACGCCCATCCCACAAATATGTGTAAAT
>NZ_JAEQCE010000154.1:0-6728 GCF_020738665.1 Microcoleus sp. PH2017_08_TRC_O_A | reverse complement strand
GGCATCTTGCCTGTTGCTAAGAAAGAAAGGGGGCGGGCAAGATGCCCACCCCACAATAAAATTAACTCTTTGTGGAACAGGCATCTTGCCTGTTGCTAAATATTTTCAAATACCACAGTTTCCGAATAATTACTTCTCAACTATCACCGGAGTACCCACTGCGACTTTCTCAAATAAAGCTTGGGCATCTTTATCAAACATTCTGACACAACCGTGAGAAGCCGCTCGCCCGATCGACTCTGGAGTCGGAGTCCCGTGAAAACCGATCACATTCTTACCATCCGTCCAAAACCCGATCCACCTGCTTCCCAGCGGATTGTCCGGCCCTGCGGGTACAAGTTCTCCCGTCCAAGGATGTTCCCAAACAGGATCTTTAATCATTTGCATGACTTTAAAGTTGCCCGTGGGAGTTTCCCAGCCGTCTTTCCCCACAGCCACCGGAAAACTGGCTTGCACCTTATTTTTGCGGTAAACATAGACCCGGCGTTCTCGCAATTTCAGCACTAAACGCACTTCCTCAATCGCATTTTCCGGCGCGTTTGGTTCCTGCGGAAGATACCTAGACGGTTCGCCTAATGGTGGCAGTTCGGGAACTCCGAGATTTGGCAATTTTACATCAGATTTTGGCTGCTGGGCGATCGCACTATTACTTAAATTAGCCACCGGTTCAGCAGTCGCTTGCTGCTGTAAGGCGACAGACAGCGCCGCTGCGCTCAAACTCAGCACAATTAAGTTGTTAAATAAAAATTTGCTGTTCACCATTATTTTGTTCGCTAAACTCTTCACCAGCAGTTCCTACAAAGTTCTTATCTAATTATCCGCAAACTGCACCGGAAAGCCAAAATTTAGAGATGGGTTTTTTACTGTAAATGCCCTGCCCAGTTTTGAGTTTCCATTTCACAAATCATAACTTATTTAACTGCCACAAAATTGGTTTGTAGTGATGAATGCGATTCCAGGAAATTTGATGCGGACTAAAGTCCTCACTACAAACCAATATTTTTTATTGTCAGTATTTTTACGGATACGATCTAACTCAACACAAAACTTACGCACTAATATCAAAGAAACCGAGATTTTATACGGCTAATGGTGGTGCTCGGCGAGAGATTTTCGCGAACAAATCCGGTTGATGGGTAAATCGTGCAAGTCAATGATTGAATTTTACCTCCGACTCATTTGATTTTTTGATCTGTGGCAGACTGGCGATCGCAAATTGAAACTATGGCGCTGCTGCATCCGGCAAGCATAATCTGTCTGTTGGCAGAGTTTGCCGCCCGTGCCGCAACAGTTAGAGGGGCGCAAAAAAACGGAAACGGTCGATCGAACAAACTCAATATATCACGCCGACACTCTAGAGATCCGAAGCACTGAACTTCTTGTAACTTGGGAACTTATGATGTAAAATTTAGTCTTTCAAAACTTGTTCGATAATCTTTTTTTGAGATTGTCCTAAATTTACTACTCCGGGGATTAAACTGGATTAGGTTTAAAGGTTGGGACTTTCGCGCAGCGAAAGCAAGCCCGACCCTAAATAGCAGTTAATGTGAGGTTTCAATGCGTCTTCAGAAGATCAAATTATTTACAGGTGCAACCCTGTCGGTGCTAATATCGGCGGTTTCAGTGCTTCCTGCGATGGCTAACCCTCCAATTGAAATAGCCCAAACGCAGAGCACCACAACAGCCAACGCTCAAACCATTATTGGTTTTGTCAAAAATATTGTCGGCGACATAGTAACAATTAGCCCAGAAAGCGGGCCGTACAGGACTCTCAGGATTCAAAGATGCATCCTGAGAATTACTTCTCTGGTACCGGGAATGAAAGTCAGAGCCACCGTAGCCGGAGATCAGGTAGAAAGGCTCGTCGTGATCCCCGATTATAAAGTAGTCTCTACCACAGTTGTTCGTCCCCCCGCTCCAGCACCGCGTCCGGCCCCTGAACCGCCACCGCGTCCGGCTCCCGCTCCCCGCCCAGTTCCTCGTCCGGCTCCCGCTCCGGCTCCGCGTCCGATTCCGGCTCCGCGTCCAGCTCCTCCTGTGAGAGGACTTTGGTAGAACTAGATTTCTAACCAGAATTAAGCCACCGCGCGCGCGGTGGCTTCGCTTTTTCAGAGCAGTTAGAATAAAAGAATTGTCCAGCAATTGTTGAGAAATCGCTGCTATGTATTACCTGCGTTTCTTGCTGCTAATTCTGCTGTTACCCCTGGTTGCGTGCGATCGAGCTACCGATGCTACAGCGACTCCTGTACCCGCACCAACTCCGCTGTCGCAAATTCCCTCCGTTGCACCGCTGACAAATGTTCGTACAAATCAAATTGTACCGACCAAACCGCTATCGCCGCAGCCGATCCGCATTGTTGCAACTGCTTTGCCGCAGCCTTTCGCCACCCAAAGCGCCTCGAAACCTCCTCAAGTAGTACCGATTCCCCCATCGCCAGTGCTGCAAGTCCCTCCTGGCTTTGTCGTCAGCGTTTTTGCTGACAATTTAGACGCTCCCCGATGGCTGGCTTTGACGCCGACAGGAGATGTTTTGGTAACAGAAACCAGGCAGAATCGGATTAGGCTGCTGCGCGATGCCAACGGTGATGGCGTTGCTGAGGTGAACATGACTTTTGCTAGCGCCCAAAACGGCTTAAATATTCCCTTTGGCATGGCTTTTGCCGATCGCTATTTCTTCCTCGGAAACAGCGCCGAAGTCCGTCGATTTCCCTACACAAAAGGGCAAGAACAATTAACAGGTACTGGTGAAAAAATTGCCGATTTACCGGGCGGTGGCTACAACCAACACTGGACGCGAAACGTTGTCGCTTCCCCGGACAACCGCCGGCTTTTTGTATCAGTTGGTTCCCAGTCTAATGCCGATTCCGAACCCTTGCCGAGGGCGTCTGTGCAAGTGATGAATTTGGACGGTACAAACCAGCAAACTTTTGCTTCCGGTTTGCGAAATCCCGTCGGATTGGATTTTCACCCAAAAACTAATCAACTCTACACGACAGTCAACGAGCGCGACGGTTTGGGAGATGATTTGGTGCCGGATTACTTGACCCGAATTCGTCAAGGCGAGTTTTACGGCTGGCCTTATACTTATTTTAAGCCAAATTTGCTCGATCCGCGCCACGTCAAAAATGGCAAGAGCGATCGACCAGATTTAGCAGCTAAAACATTGATGCCAGACGTGCTGTTTCAGGCCCATTCGGCAGCTTTGGGACTTCAGTTTTACGACGGGAAAACGTTTCCCAAAAGATTTTTTAACGGCGCGTTTGTGGCGTTTCGGGGTAGTTGGAACCGGAATGCAGGAACGGGTTATAAAATTGTGTTTGTACCTTTTAATGCGGCGACTGGACGCCCTCAAGGTTATTATGAGGATTTTCTGACTGGTTTTCTCACCGATCCGTCGGGCCCGAAAACTTGGGGGCGGCCTGTTGGTTTGCTGGTTTTACCTGATGGGAGTTTATTGTTTACTGAGGAAGCGAATAACCGGATTTATCGCGTGCAGTATCGTGGCTGAGCAAAGGGCGATGGATTAGATACCCGACTTCTTGAAGAAGTCCGGTATCTGGCTGTTTAATCAGCTTCAAACCTTGCTAAGTTGAGATTCACCGGAAACTTTTTGAAAAATTAACAACTTATCTTCTGCCGCTGTTTCGCGATTTAAATCAGACAGTTCGTAATAGGAATCTGTTTCTGGCAAGTAGATTTCCGGTAAATTCTCAGGCAGGATTAAATAAGTGTTTTTCACCTGTAAAGCATTGTCTATATCTAATGAATATAGAAATCCGTCAACAGGATTTACAATTAACTGGTGAAATGAAACTTGTCCCTCTATGTAAAGCTTGAGAGTTGGTTGTGCAACTCTGAAAACCAACCAGCGATTGTACAAATTATCTACATCGCACCAAGAATAAAGATAGCTATCGCCGTATTCATTCTCAAAAAGCGATAGCAGGGGGCCGTCGAAATACTCTAAATTGACTATGCTTCTAAGAGATAAAGGAAATTTACTTAGTTTAAATCCTATTAATTGTTCCACTTTTTTTTACCTTACAATAAACAAGATGTTATTACAAATTTTGCTGCCAAATCAGCATTAGCAAACTCATGTAGGCTCAAGTGACCGTTATCATCTATTTTGGAGACAACTCCATCTGTCTTGTCGATCGCTCCTGCTGCTATGTGAGTCCCCAGAGAATCGCGCAGTTTTTTTCTTTTTTTTGTTAGTTTTAAATAACGGTTTTCGGCATTTTCCCTGGTATCAAATAATGATAGCGCATAACCTTGACACCTGGTAGCTTCAGTTTCTGGTTTTAGGTTGCGCTGCGGAGTTATTATCAGCACCGGTTTAAAGTTATTAATAGCTCGTTCATCATTGGGCTCAAATACAAATCTAAAAGCCAGCATTTCTTGCGGTTCATAGTCCAGTGGCGGGCATTTAGTTGAAAGCTTATCTATATGTTCTTGGTGTTTGAAACACATATTGATAATTTTAGTATCCTAAAGGTTTTGTGTAAGCGCCCTAAAATCCCGAACCTGGTTGTTTGAGAAACTCTGCTTCTGCGGGAGTTGTGTCGCGTCCGAGAATTTGATTGCGGTGGGGAAATCGGCCAAAACGCTCGATGATTTTAAAATGCCGCACTGCAAAATTAATGACTGATTCGCTGTCAGGTTCGCCGCTGAGTTGGCGAAATAATTGCACAGATTTTTGCTGGTGTTCTAAGTTTTCGCTGTGTTCAAAAGGCAGGTAGATAAACCACTTTTGTACAGTCAACAATTCGCGATCGAAGTTATTGTTAACAGCGTGTTGGGCGGCGGCTAAGGCTTTGCTGTCTGTGGCGAAGGCTTGGGGATTTTCGCGAAACATATTGCGCGGAAATTGATCGAGCAGTATGATTAATGCTAGGCAGTTTTCCGGGGAATCTTGCCAGGAGTAGAGTTTACCGGATGCTGCTAGTTCGTATTCTGCTAGAAATAGCGATCGCACTTCCGTATCAAAATCGGCATCTTTCTCAAACCACTTCTTTTGAACTTTACCAAACTCTGGAGAGTTCGATCGACCAAACCAAAAATCTAAAACTTCATTCATTACCAATCTAGTTAGCCATTGATTATTGATGGCAATTGAGGCATCTGTAGTTGCACAAAATCTACTTGATGTGCAACTACAAATCGCAGCGATTAATGATTACCAAAGATGACTCCGCCCAAACACAGGTACTTGCTTTCCGACGCTATCGAGGGTGGAGAAAAAAAATTAGATTACAGAGTTTAAGCTTCCAGATTCATCTGTTATCGAGTAAATCTAAAATCTAAAATCTACAATCTAAAATCGACTGACTTAGGAACTTTTGCTGTCCGGTACTTAAATTTACGAACTGGTAAACAGTCTGTCCCAAGTTTTTCCTCCCACAATTCCGTCTACAGGAAGGTTGGCTTCCCGCTGAAATATTTTCACTGCATCTAGGGTTGTTCTACCAAAGATGCCATCAAGTGCGATCGGTTCTGGACACACACCGCGGGCGTTTAACAATTTTTGCAGTTTCCTCACATCTTCGCCTCTCGATCCGTGTTTTAAAATCCTTTTATGGAATCTAACTTCTGGTTCGTGGCAATCATTAGTGTGGCAAACTTTGTCGCCGGCGCCCCCTGAATAAGTGGCTGCATTGGCGCCTGTCAAAACTAATATGCCGAGAACTGCTAGTAAATAATAAAAAGTCTGCGATCCAACCATACTTTCCCTGTTAATTTTCTCAAGCGTTTTCTGCAAGTTTGACCCGCAACAAACGGGTAAAAGCCACCGACTAAAGTCGTGGACGATCTCAAAATTTTAGAATTTTGTTGAAGCTCCCAGATTCAATCCGAGAGTCAATCTAAAATCTAAAATCTAAAATCTAAAATCGACTGACAATTGTTTGAGAGTGAGAAACCGGGTTTCTGGGATGGAGGCGTCCAATCTCGATTGACCGGGTTTCTGGCAACAGTCAACAGACATTCTACAATATAAGTGGCTTTACTGCAAAATCTTTGATCGTGCAAGTTAAATTTTGTTGCTCTTGGGTTGCAGCAAAGGTAACAATTACTTCGCACGCTACAGAAACTGTCAGCATTACCAAGTTTCTCGCCAGCGGGTAATCGCAAACGTCATCATTCGCCGCGGTCGGAACCCGATAGTGTTGGTTCCAAATTATTTCGGAGTAATCGGCGGCTAATCCGACGTGCACGCAGGGAATGGAGGCACTCGCACAGTAATCTTTGACTGCTTGCCGCCCGATGCTGTTATCAAAAGTATCGATCGCCAGGGCGCTGTTGGCAAGCAGTCGATCGACATTGGCGGGTGTCAATTCCTTTGAGTGCACGTCAACGCTGACGGACAAAGCGCGGTACAGGTTGTTGGCGAGAATTTTGGCTTTGAAGGCGCCGATGTCCGATCGATAGTAGGGTTGAGTGGAAAGGTTGCGCTCTTCGATGCGATCGCGATCGACGACTCTTAACTGGCAAAAGCCCGATCGCGCCAGACTCTCTACAATATTCGCACCCAAAGCACCCGCGCCGCACACCGTTACCGGGAAATTTTTAATCAGCGACATCACTGCGGCACTTCGGTAAAGTTGTTCGTGAAAAAATATACTCATAGTAATTGGGAATTGGGAATTGGGAATTGGGAATTGGGAATTGGGAATTGGGAATTGGGAATTGGGAATTGGGAATTGGGAATTGGGAATTGGGAATTGGGA
>NZ_JAEQCE010000153.1:0-6783 GCF_020738665.1 Microcoleus sp. PH2017_08_TRC_O_A | reverse complement strand
AGTGTCGAGGAGCTAGGCTAGCAAAACTCATCTTTACACCCGCCAAGGATTAGAAGTCATAAATAGATAGGACATACCCCCAACCAGGGGTATTTTTTTGACTAGAATCCTTCTAGAAACTGCGGGCTTACAAGTAAGCTACCTCAACGGCTGTAATGACGCAAATACGTTAAGTAAATAGAAAGTGTCTAGAAAACAGAGGTATAATGGCTGGAAGGGTAGCGAGATGGTAAGTCTAGAGGGCATGTCCCTGTCCTTTGAGAAACACTTCCTCGTAACTGCCGGTGCGCCCGCCGATGATGTCGCGAATACCCGCGAAGAAATCTCGCAGGGCGTTTGTGCCGTAGACAACCTCGGCAGTTACAATTCCCAAGTAAGATTGAATTTCTGCTCCTTGGATGATATCAGTTGTTGTTACAATCATCAGTTGGCCTCAAGTGCGAAAATTTTGAGTTGGTCGATTTCTGTAGGTTTACTACATCTCCCCGCTCAAAGATTCCAGGCAAACCCTAAGCTGTAAGCTTGTTAAGCTGACAGCAATTCGCTCTTTTAATCCACACACTCTTTGAAAAAAATGGCCGTCCACAAACAAAGTCTCTTGGTATTCAGTACACTTTTGGTAGCGGGATTCGCGATCGCAACGCCGCAGATAGCGCTCTCAGCAGACACACCAGAGGAAGTTCAACCTAAAAATAATGCAAATTTAGATAGTCTGCTGCGGCAAGGACGCGAGTTGGTAGATTTAGGAGACTACAGTAAGGCGATCGCCATTTATCAACAAGCAGCCCGTTTAGATGCGGAAAACCCGCGCATTTTTTCCGGTATTGCCTATCTACAAGCGCGTCAGGGTAACTATCAAGCCTCAGTGGAATTTTACCAACAGGCGATCGGTCTGGAACCCAAAAATGCTGACTTTCAATACGCCTTAGGATATGCTATGGCGAACCTGCAAAACTATCCCGCAGCAGCAGCAGCTTACCGTCGCGCCGCTGTGCTCGATCGCAAAAATGTCAACGCCCGAATTGGACTCGGAGTGGTGCTGTTTCAGCAAAAAGATTACAGCGGTGCATTTAAAGCATACCAAGAGGCGATCGCCCTCGATCCCAAAAATTGGCAAGCTTATTCTTCATTGGGTTTAGTATTGATCCAGCAGGGAAACTTTGCCAGTGCTGTCACCGTGCTCAAACAAGCAGCCAAACTCGCTCCCAAACAAGCCAGCATTCAGTTAAAATTAGGTACTGCTTTGCTGCGTAGCGGCAACACTTCCGAAGGGCTAGCAGCTTTTGAAGAAGCGTCAAAACTAGAGCCGCGGAATCCCGAAGTACAGTTAGAAATTGGCGAACTTCTCAGAGCTCAAAACGACTTAGAAGGAGCGATTATAGCTTACAAGCGAGCGATTGACGTGCGACCGAATCTAGTGAGCGCATACGTTGCAATCGGGGAAATTCAACTAGAAAAACAAGATTTTTCAGGAGCAATTATCACTTTTCGGCGAGTGATCCAGCTCGATCCAGCCCGAGGAGAAGCTTATTACAACATGGGTCAAGCATTCAAAGCGCGCGATCGCAAATCCGACGCAATTCAAGCTTTTCAACAAGCCCTAGACACTTACCGCCAGCAAGGCAACAATGATGGCGCACAAAAAGCCGAGGCGGCGCTCAATGAACTAAAGTAATTAGTCAGTTGATAGTTGATAGTTGATAGTGTTTCTGATGGGTCAGAATCAACAATCCCCGATCGCGCGATACTCAGAAACCGGGTTTCTTCGGAAAATCTCGTGAAGAGGCGTAAATTCTCAGAGAAACCCGGTTTCTTGGACGCTTGCGCGTGGAACTCAGAAACCGGGTTTCTTGGATGCACGTAGGTTCTTTCTATTCTTCAAAGGTTAAATGCTGGATTAATTTATCGCTAGTTAAATCTTCTAAAAAGTAACGATAAGCATCTGCTGACTGAAATTGCGATCGCACTCGATCTATTTTAGGCAAACTACCCTGGCGCAAATCAATATATAGCCTTTCTCAAAAAGATGAGGTATGGCTGACAGCTTACATAACCGCTGAAATCAAGAGGGCCCAAGCCCAACAACGTCCGCGAATCTTTGTAAAAACCGCTATATTCTTGATAGCTAGAAAACTCCCAAGCCTCGGCTTTTTTAACTATATTAGTAGCACAAACTGGATTTAAGTGAATATAACGAGTTAGGTGTAATAAATACTCTTCTGTATCTACATGAAACATGAAACATGAACAATATCTGTTTGTCTATCAATATTCACCGCGCCACTCCTCTCGCCCCTACGCAGAATCATCGCATCAGAGCAAGAAGTCTGTTAATGCCATTCAAAAGTAACGAAAAATACAAAGGGACAAAATCCTACTCGCTGCCATTTGTAACTTTTAGGCTGTCTGGCAGTTGTGGCATTTCCTCATACTACCAGACAGGATAGAATGCTCGTTATTAGTGAGCGATGTAGGTAGGCAGAAAGTGAAGTATGTCGCGCAGAACGCTATATCCAGCCATGTCCCAAAGCAAATAAGCTAAGAAACCGATCATCGCTAAGCGACCGTTCCAAAGTTCTGCTTGTGGGTTTAACCCAAACAAAAAGGCGTTCCGATCTTTGCCGTTGTAGGCATTAGCGGTAGGAGGTAAGTTAGTAGGGCGAGTTTCCATTTTTTTACATTCCTTAACAATGTTTCGCTTATCATGGTAGCGACCTAATTTCTAGTTTGCTATCTGTCGATAGGTGCAAAATACATACAAGTCTAAAGGAGGATTTTGAGACAAAAATGACGTGTTAAATTTTGTTAAAAACCATTTTTTCAGCGATCGCCTGTATCGGTAGATACTAAAGACAACTGCAAGTTGAGATGGCTGCTGTGAAAAGCTTGCGAAGCCCTGCTGCGACAAACAACGGCCGTTGTGACTCGACAATACTGAAGTCGCGAGAAGCTACAGGAAAAAAAAATAGTCAATTTCAACCGCAAAACAGAACACGATCGCCCTTAACTTAACTAAAATAGGAACAAAGACAGAGCGCGAGGGAGAAACAGTTATCGAAACCATCTACGGCAATCTTCAGGGTCTCAAATCCAGCCAACTCAAACAACTCGAAAAGCTTTACCACCAAAGACTACCGGGCGATCGCATCACCACGGCAGAATTCGCACAGCGCGTCGCCGCCATCAGTACCGAAATCGACAAGCCAATCTGCACCTACATCAACCGTCGCGGACAAGTAATTCGCGTCGGCGTCGGTACGCCCCGCCAAACCCAGATTGCACCCCTAGAATTGCCCCGCTACGGAGGAGGTCGCCTCAGTGGCATTCGCTGCATCGCCACCCACTTGAAGCCCGAAATCCCTAGCGAAGCAGCCATCACCGCCATGGCAATTCAGCGCCTCGATGCCCTGGTTTGGCTGACTCTAAGCGGCGGAGGATTTCAGCGCCGCGGCGGCGGTGCGGCCGGTTACATCCAAGACACTTATCTGGTTCACCTGATACCCCAGGGAGACCGACCAAATTTTGAGTTCTCTGTGTTGAGCGCTAAGTTAGAACCAGCTTCAACTAAAACAGAGGAAATAGAAGAGCCTTTAATTCAAAACTCACCAATCAAAACTCAAAACTTTCCCTGGAAAATATCAGAACCACTGAGTTTGGACGACCTCGCAGACCAAGACTTTCTGGAGTTGGTGGAAGGACTCGAAGCAGATTTTCAAGCAGAATTTGTCGCCAAACAAGTAGATGCAGACCAAGACAAAGTGCTGCTGGTTGGTGTGATGACTCAGCACATGACTCTGCTGGATTTTGAGGACGGACTCGCAGAAATCACGCGGCTGGTGGAAAGCGCCGGAGGTCAGGTATTGCAAACAGTGCGTCAAAAGCGATCGAACCCCCACCCGCAGACAGTCGTCGGCGAAGGCAAAATTCAAGAAATTTCCCTCACCGCTCAAACGATTAGCGCTAACCTCGTGGTATTCGATCGCGACTTGTCCCCCGCACAAATACGCAACTTGGAAATTCAGATTGGTATTCGTGTCGTCGATCGCACGGAGGTAATTCTCGACATCTTCGCCCAAAGAGCGCGATCGAGCGAAGGTAAATTGCAAGTAGAACTCGCTCAACTACAGTACAGCCTGCCCCGCCTGACAGGTCGCGGTCAAGCAATGTCGAGACAAGGCGGCGGTATCGGTACCAGAGGCCCCGGGGAAACTAAACTCGAAACCGAACGCCGGACGATCGCCAAACGCATTTCAAGATTGCAGCAAGAAGTAAATCAACTCCTAGCCCACCGCTTCCGGCTGCGACAGAACCGGCACCACATGGACGTACCCTCAGCCGCGATCGTCGGCTACACCAATGCAGGTAAATCGACTCTGCTCAACCTGCTCACAAATTCCGAGGTCTACGCAGCCGACCAATTATTTGCCACCCTCGACCCCACCACCCGAAAGCTGACGATTCCTGGCGCCCTCACCGAAGAACCGCTGTCGATCGTCCTCACAGATACAGTGGGCTTTATTCGCGAACTTCCCCTCTCATTGATCGACGCTTTTCGGGCTACCCTCGAAGAAGTTACAGATGCCGATGCTTTGCTGCACCTTGTCGATCTTTCGCATCCCGCGTGGCAGAGCCAAATTCGCTCCGTCATGAATATTTTGACAGATATGCCCGTAACTCCCGGGCCTGCCCTTGTAGTATTTAACAAAATCGATGCCGTAGATGGAGATACTCTTGCTCTCGCCCGAGAAGAGTTTCCTCAAGCCGTATTTATTTCGGCCGCCAAAGGTCTCGGCATGGAAAGCCTGCGCGATCGACTAGCCCAGCTCATTCAATACGCCCTCTACCCTCGGTAAATACTTAAATATTCCTTTTCAGTAGTTGACATTCGGGAATACACGTACATATACTGAGGACAGATCTCGTCGAAGCATGAGACTATAAAAGAATAGTCAGATTGTGGATTGCTAATTAGAATACAGCAGATATAGTTTGCGATCGGTTACATACTTAACTTCAGGAGGCGGCGCTCAAGGTTGATTAACAGTAAGACTTTTTCGGACATTTGCACGGACGATCGCTTACATTTGTCATAGGTCTTCGTATCATATAGAGTCAGTAACTCTAGGCTCAAGCCACTGAGCTTGTTAGAGAGATCGAGCAAGCTGTACTGACGGGCCTCAGACCTTCGAGGTCTACGTTATTTGGGTCACGACACCCTGTGGATGCGAAGCTAGTCCCTTGCTCTGTCGAAGCGTGGTTAAACAGTTCTAAAGTCACGCTTTACACTGCTGCTAGCCGGAAAAAGCCCTTATAACTTTGGCGAAGCTAACATTACCCGAAAGGGATTTGGAGACAACCATATCGACCTAGAGCGGCAACCATACCCCTCTAACCCCGCAAGGGGATTCAAGGCGGTTGAAACCGCGCCCGTCGTTTCCCTCTCAGGACTAAAGTCTCGCTCGTTTCCCACTTACCGAGCTATTTTATGAATTTACCCACTCAGATGTAGGTGAAAAACCTTGGTAGTACGCAACCGCTATATAAATAAGTTGCCTCTACAGTATCAAAGCAAATAATCAGATTGGCTAATAGCGCTAAGCGATAACCAAGCTGAACGCAAGAATATAAGTGCTTGTAGAAATTTTTACGGGCATAGGTTGATAGGCCTTGGTTGAGATCCGATCTCAACTTATGTATTTGTTAGCAAATGTTAGCAAAAAAGTATCGGTAAAAACTCTCTTTTAATAGCTGTAAGGGCTGTTAGCTCAGAGGTTGCCAGACGGTGCAAACCAGCCTAGGCGACTAGGGTCAAATAAAATAAGACGACCAAAGTGTTTGGGCGATCGCCTCAAGCGCTATACTATCTTTTACAGGCGTCCGGGAGAGAAAACATCAATTTATGGTAAGAACTCTAAAATCTATGCCCGCCGTGCAGCGCTAATCTCTAGCACTACTTCTATTCTCCGATTTTACCACTGTTTAACTAAATAGTTATGTGTACGCCACTGGCAAAACTAGCAATTGGACTCTCTGCCACAATGGCAACAGGGTTCTACTATCTAGCTGCCGCCCCTCCGGCTTCAGCAGCAGTCGATGTGTGCGGGCCCGGAAACTATTCAAGTGCCTGCGTCCCTGATAATTCCCTCAGCCCTCAATCACCAACACCCGTACCAGTCGAAGTACCGACATCACCTGCACCCGTGCGAGACGCGGTACCGGAAGCGCTGGTAGATCCAGCACCGATACCGATCGTACAACCTGTAGTGCCGGAAGTGCCGGTAGTCCAATCACCAGGCCCTATAATAGTAGAGCCCGCAGTACCGGAACCACCGGTAGCCTCACCACCACCATCAACCCCGATACCGATATTACCCACGCCGGTCATACCACCGGTCATACCACCGGTATCACCATCGCCATCGCCAGTTCCGCCGATACAGGTGCCATCGCCGATATTGCCAAACTACATAAACCCCCCCGTCATTAGAAGAACAACTATCCCAGAACCCGGTACTGTGGTAGCACTCCTGCTGACAGGCGCAGGAATCATCTGTTCCACCAGAAAACGAAACAAGCAGGTCGGTCAGCAACGGTAAGCAGGCCCAAGCTGCTGCTTGTTTTCAACATCTCTCCGTTTCTTGAAGCGCGAGTGTTTTTTTGTTTTTAGGTGAAATCATAAAAAATGTATTATAAAACTTTATTAAGTTTGTAAGCAGTAGTAAGCAATAGTAGTATCATATAGTCAAAATGGTCAACTGAGAGAATTATTGCGATCGTCAAAAA
>NZ_JAEQCE010000152.1:0-7084 GCF_020738665.1 Microcoleus sp. PH2017_08_TRC_O_A | reverse complement strand
AATGCGGTTGTCGGTGCTGGTGACCCAGTTGCAAAACTGCGACCACAGGTTGGCGCTTTCGCGCTGCTGTAAGGTTGCTGTCATGGTTTTATGATTGCTTTATTTGGTTTTCAATGTTCGTGACGGCTTTGTGTTCCGCCATGTAAATAAATATAAAGCTTTTATTTCGGTTTGTAAAGGGGTTTTAAGCACAGTTTTTCTTATGACTGGTATAAGCCATACTTATATTTATCCCAAAGCTTGCTGTATGGGGAATTCAAAAGCAGACTGGGGAATTTACAGGCGATCGCACCAAGAAAAAAATGCTCATAATTTAGCTGATAACGAGATTCGGGACTGGCGTGAGTGTTAAGATAAATGAAGGAGCGCGATCGCCAACCGCAAAACTCGCAGTGAGATATATATGTTATTGCGTAAGTCCGATCGATAAAAATCCCAAGGAATGTCCCGCACCGTCACCTACAGCCCTGCCTATACGTTGGTTCCCACCTACGAGTGTTACAATCGCTGCACCTATTGCAATTTTCGGGCCGAACCGCTGCAAAGTCCTTGGCTGACACTCACAGAAGCCGAAAAACAGCTCAAATTGCTGCTTCCTCAAGGTGTAATTGAAATTCTGATCCTCAGCGGCGAGGTACATCCCCAGAGTCAACGGCGCAAAGCCTGGTTTCAGCGGATTTACGATTTGTGCGAACTGGCACTTAGTCTCGGATTTTTACCGCATACTAATGTGGGGCCGCTCAGCTTTGAGGAGATGGCACAGTTAAAACAGGTGAATGTCTCGATGGGGCTCATGGTAGAACAGTTGTCCCCCAATTTGTTAAAAACGGTTCACCGACACGCACCGAGTAAAGTGCCGGCGCTGCGGCTGCAACAGTTAGAATGGGCTGGGGAATTGCAGATTCCGTTTACCACTGGTTTGCTGTTGGGAATTGGGGAAGCTGAGGCGGATTGGATTGAGACGTTGGAGGCGATCGCCCGGATTCATTCGCGCTACAATCACATTCAAGAAGTTATTTTGCAGCCTCACAGTCCGGGAAACAAGCAAAGTTGGGACGGCGAAGTTTTTGATGCTACAAAAATGCCACAAGTAATTGCGATCGCCCGCAGCATTTTACCATCTGAAATCGCCCTACAAATTCCGCCGAATTTAGTTGCACAGCCCCAAATATTGCTAGCTTGTTTAGAAGCAGGTGCGAGAGATTTAGGCGGAATTGGGCCGCTGGATGAAGTTAATCCCGATTATCCTCACCTGCAACAACAAACTTTAACAGAAATTTTAGCAGCAGCCCGATGGCAACTCGTGCAGCGTTTGCCTGTTTATCCTCAGTACGATAACTGGCTACCGCAGACATTGCAAACTGCTGTCAAACAATGGAGAGTTGGAAATATTTATCAAATATGAATTGCGCGCGGCGGGTTAGAAACCGGGTTTCTTAGAAAAATTAGGGTTTAGTAGCGAGGAATTAGGGAAGAAACCCGGTTTCTCGATACCCATGTGTAAGTCCTATAAACTTGCATAATATCAGATTTTAAATCAAAGAACCGCCACCATCAATCCAGACTTCAGTACCTGTGATAAAGCTGGAGGCATCGGACACCAAAAATAAAACTAATTGAGCGATTTCTTCGCTGGAACCTGCGGTATTATCAGTCAACGGAATCACATCTTTAATACAATCAGCCGGGACTAGGATGCGATCGAGATGGCGCTTAACGGTACTTTGATCGATCGCAGTCAGCACTCCACCCGGACATATCACATTGACTCTGATGTGGCTGGGTGCAAGTTCTAGCGCCAGCATTTTTGCAAAAGCTACCTGCGCTGCTTTGCTGCAAGCGTAAGCTGTAGCGCCAACTTTCCTGAAACTTCTGGTGCCGTTAATCGATGATGTAATGACGATGGAACCTCCTTGTTTTTTGAGATAAGGAACAGCATACTTAACCGTCAAAAAAGTTCCTGTGAGGTTGATGTTAATTGTCCGATCCCATTCATCCGGTTCTATCTCTTCTATCGGCGACCAGACACCATTAATCCCCGCATTTGCGAACACAATATCAATTCTTTGATATTCGTCAAAAATTGTTTCAAATGCCTGTTGCATATGCTTAGAATCAGCCACATCTGCGGCAATCGCCAGCCCGCAACCTCCTTGATTGACCAACTCGCGGACGGTTTCTTGTGCTGTTTCTAAAATGCGATCGATAATTGCAACTTTTGCGCCTTCTTGGGCGATTAATATTCCTGCTGCACGTCCAATGCCCGACCCGCCGCCCGTAATTACGGCAACTTTTTCTGCAAGTTTCATAATTTTTTATTTAAATAATTTAGTGGCGCGATCGCCTAAAAGTAAGATTAGAAAGAGAGGACTGAAGTCCTCACTACGAACAGGCTTTAATCAGCAAAAATCAGAAATAGCCAAGTAAAAAATGGTTGGATAGGACGATCGTAGCCGTAAGGTGCGCAGCGCGCACCCTACTTCAGATAGAGGATGCCGTCAAGATTTAGGTCATGCTTAGGGCTGAGGAACCCAGACAGAAACTGAACCGGCGTTGCACCTAAAATCAGCCCAACCATCGTCATTAGTTGCGATCGGTTCTTTGATGTGTTCGGTGATGTCAATATAAGTTTGATTTGGATGTCCGACTTCCATAAACTTAGTGCCATCGCCTCCATTACTCAGTACCACAGCCATACCGCCCGGATGTTCTTCATCTCCGAGTCGCGTCCAGCCAATCGTGTTGGCGTGGTCGAAGTAATCGTACTGATTCCCGTAGGAATAAGTTTGGCGTGCGAACAAGAATTGATCGAGAATCCCTTGATGTTTGTCTAACCAAATCTCGTATTCGTTGCCATCATTTGCTGTGTCCTTATAGTTTGCGCCGTAATAATCTGGGTAAAAAATGCACGGATATCCTTCGCTACGCAGCAGGATTAAAGCGTAAGCTAAGGGTTTAAACCAAGCCTCGACAACTGATTCAAGAGATTGTAAAGGCTGCGAATCGTGGTTGTCAACCAAAGTAACCGCGAGGGTTGGTTGGTCTTTTACCAGGGTGTTGTCAAAAATGGTACGCAAGTCGTAGCTATTGCCGGCTTTGCTAGCAGCGTGGAAGTTGTAGTGGAGGGGCGCGTCAAATAACGATACTTTACCATCCGTTGCTTGGATGAAGTAGTGCAAAGCTTCCACTTCGTAAGACCAATATTCACCGACGGCAAATAGGTCGCGTTTGGCATAGTTGCGGACGTGTTCCAACCATTCTTGGAAAAATTCTGCTGCTACGTGTTTGACGGCATCGAAGCGAAATCCATCAACGTTTGTTGTATCGACATACCACTCGCCCCAATATTTTAATTCGCCGGTGACTTCTGGGTTGTCCATATCTAAATCGCAACCCATGAGGTAGTCAAAGTTGCCCTTTTCTAAGTCTACCCCTCGATCGAATTCTTTGTCTTTGAGCAGGTAAACGGCATGGGTGTCTGTGTTGTAAACGTTGTAATCAATGGCGTCAAAATGCCACCAATGCCACTCCATGCTGGAATATTTTTTGTCGCGGCCTGGGAAAGTGAAATGCGTCCAAGCTTTGATTTTTTGATATTCGCCTACGGTGTCATTGCGGTTGTCTGGATTGAAGGGTGTGGCTTCGGCTTCTTCTTCTGCATCTGCACCTAATTTGTGGTTGAAGACAACATCGGCATAAATCCGAATTCCTACATCTTGTGCAGCTTTGATCGCGCGCAAATATTCATCTTTTGTGCCGTATTTGGTGCGTACCGATCCTTTTTGGTCGAATTCACCTAAGTCGAATATGTCGTAAACACCGTAACCTACATCCATCCCGCCGCCGGTTCCTTTATAGGCGGGCGGCAACCACAGGGATGTCACGCCTATTTTTGCTAAATCTTTTGCAGATTCTGCTAGCTGATTCCACAGGCTGCCATCAGCGGGGTTGTACCAGTGGAAATACTGCATCATGACGCCATTGACTTGAGACATATTAAGTTTCTCCTGTTTTGTAAGGTTGTCAGATATATTTTTGTTCGTTGTCGGTGCGCTCTAAATATGTCTGCAATTTACGGTCAATACTTATCATAAAATGTTGACCTTAATAAAGATATCTATCTGTTGATAGATTGACAATTGAGTGTGTTTTTGCTAATACTGTTTTGATATATAATTCAGTAAAAAATATGTTCTATGATTTGTAAATTTGGGTTCAGAAACTTGCTGAATATTGTTGTTTGCTGTTTGCGTTTGAAGCAACACAATCAAATTGGTTGGCTCGTTTGGACTTGAGTTATATGATTTTTACTGCGGACTGAAGTCCTCACTACTAACCAATTTGATGCGGACTGAAGTCCTCACTACGAACCTAGTAGAGGATTCTTGGATTTGCCGATCGCACAACTACCCACCACCTCTTAACTGTAAATTATCAAGTTGTTGCAGGTTCTGTGGCTACTCGCTCAATCTTAGTTTCCCAAGTACCATCGATCGCCAATTCGAGCAATCTAAATCCGGGCCCGATAGTATCGAGGACAATCGGATGGCTTTTGGGTAGCAGTTGGATGCAGGTACTCGGCGTGCCCAAGTAGGAAACTCCGTCTCGCTGTTGATGAAATTCTTGGTGAATGTGCCCGCAAAGGACGATTTTGATTTGAGGGTATCGATCGACAATTGCGAAAAATTCATCGGCATTGTGCAGCATCATTCCATCCATGATTTCACAGTCGATCGCCAGCGGATGATGGTGCAAAGCGATCGTAACAGGTCGATCGCCCGTTTGTTGCAGTTGAGAGTCCAGCCACTGCAAGCTGTCTGGGGAAAGCCGCCCGCCGTCGCATCCCGCTTCCACACTCGAAAGCAGCACAAACTGCCAGTTTCCTAGCATCCAGGATTTTTCAGGGGAAATCGGCGGCTGATTTAAGATTTCTGCCATGACTGGGATGTTGTCGTGGTTTCCCGGTATCCAGTAGGCGGGAATTCCCAGGGGGGCGATGAGGGAGATGAGGCGCTGGTAAGATTTGGGTGTTTCGTCTTGGGATAAGTCGCCTGTCAGCAACAGTAAGTCGGGGGGCGGCTGTATCTGTTGCAGGCGATCGAGAACTGCTAGCAGGGTGCGGGTTGTCGAGATTCCTTTCCATTGTCGATCGCACTCTGCGAACAAGTGAGTGTCGGTGATTTGGGCGACGAGTAGGGGAGAATCTGGTGTCATGGCTGCTGTTGCGGGTAAAGCGGAGGCGATCGAGCTATTTCTAGATTAGCCTGGGATGCCGTTGTGGGGGCGATCCTCTTCGTTGGCGTAGCCCCCGTAGGGGCGGGCTTCGCTAACGAACATTGGGCGATGGAAATTTTTGAGAGATATGTTGAAATAATCAGGATTTAGTGTATTATCGTATAACGTCAATTTTCAGACGTAACGGCGGCATAGCCAAGTGGTAAGGCAGAGGTCTGCAAAACCTCCACCCCCAGTTCAAATCTGGGTGCCGCCTTTATTTTTATGTGTTTGTACAATCTCGAAACTCCTTGTTTGCAAGGTTTCTGGGATTGTAACGGAGTGTAACCCGCACGTAATCGCATACAATCGACCACAGAAAGTAATGCAGATTTAATGTAATGGAAAATCAAGCGAATCCGGCGGGGGAGGTTGAATCAGACCAATGGAAGACTAAAGGCGGCGAGGATAGGTGTTCTGATTGAAGAAAGAGACGATCGCCTTTCCTTGTGAGCAAAAACCGGTTAATCGAGGATCGATCGAGACTCCTCAATGGCATAGCCATAAGTCTTAGGATCGCGAATTAAATAATTTACACATATTTGTGGGATGGGCGTCCCGCCCATCCCACAAGAAGAATAAAAATTGTAAGTTATTTAATTCTCATTCCTTACAAAGCGATGCGGATAAAAGGACTTGAACCTTCACTCCTTTCGGAACCAGAACCTAAATCTGGCGCGTCTGCCAATTTCGCCATATCCGCATTTTGACATTTGATTATTATAACACACAACATAGCGATAAGTCAACATCCAAAAACCCGGTCATTTTTGCACGCCGGGTTTATTGAGTTATAGGCACAGCAATTTTCCGTATTTTTAACTCATTACTTAGTTTTGCCCGATCGCCTTCCAGGTGATTTCGTCAACCACGCCGTCAGCAGTCAAACCCTTATACTCCTGAAATTTCTTCACAGCCGTAGCAGTGCGAGCGCCAAAAATGCCGTCGATGGGGCCCGGATCGTAACCCTGCATTTCCAGACGCACCTGTAGCGTCTTCACCTTGGAACCGGCAGCACCTTTAGTCAGAGCAGTTGCAGGATTGCCGGGAACAGGATCGCTGTTCTGAGTGGCAGCATTCCCCTGCAAATTTTCAGAAGCTGGCGCCGGATCTGCGGCTAAAGCTGTCCAAGTTTCTTTGTCCACGATGCCGTCGGAGTTCAACCGCTTAGACTGCTGAAAGGCACTGACAGCGGATGTGGTGCGAGAACCATAGGAACCGTCGATCGTCCCGATCGCGAAACCGTGAACCAGCAACCGCTGCTGTATGGCGGCAACTTCTGGGCCGTCTGCTCCTGCGGAGATAGTTTTTTCCTTTCTCACAGGCTTTTGCTCTCCTGCATAAAAAGGCTTGTTAAACATATCTCCTTGGGTAGTTGCTTCGGGCTGTACTGACGCACCCGGATCGGCGGGAGCTGTAAAGTCTCTGCGGTACTGTTCCTGCACAAAGGGTTTAGACTCGAAGGCTGCATTTGCCTTTTTAGTCAGCCCTGGAGCTAGCAGAGCGAGCACGCTGAAAATCGTAACAGTAGTTACACGCATAAGTTTCATCCTATTGGTGAGGTTTGACAAGGTTTCCCTGTTTTCTATGTTTCTCAATCTCATTGTATTACCCGGATAGCTTTCTGAGAAATATAGTAGAATGCCGAAGGAAGTTCGACCGCCGATTCTGTAACCGATTTAACGGATGGTTTGAAGGTGATTTTTTGATTAACCGCTCGTAAAAACCTGGACAAAGCTACCCAAAAGTAGTCAATGTTATACATCTACGTTAGTAATTTTAGTCCACAGTCCTAAAACTACAGGAATAA
>NZ_JAEQCE010000151.1:0-7093 GCF_020738665.1 Microcoleus sp. PH2017_08_TRC_O_A | reverse complement strand
TTTACTATCAACGAATGACCATAACTCATCCATCTGAACATTCAAGCGCTTTTTTTCTTTGGGAGTCACTTCCACTTGCTTCTTAACAGCAGCCGCTTGGCTATTAACGTATCGCTGCACTGTATCTTCTGACACTTGAAGTACCCGAGCAATTCCTGCCTGAGAAATACGTTCAAGTAGCATCCGTGACATTAATTCTTTTTGTTCTTCTGTAATAGGCTGACCTGCTGGATTTAAAACAAATTGACGACCACATTCTCGGCATTTATAATGAAAGTTTATGATGCCGAGTTTGACCATTTCGACTAACTTCTTCTGAACCACAATTAGGGCAACAATGAATTTTTAATGTCAGATCATGCAATGGCAAACACTTATTTCTAATTATAACTTACTCTGATCCTTTCCTTCAGGGCACTACCGTGAAGGCGGGTTTGATGATAGAGTATCTTGGCGAACACTCAGATGAATATTGGAATGCTTTTCCAAACCTCATCGCCCAGGAAAAATTTAAAATACCAATGACTTACAGTATAACTGCTAGGAAGTTATAGCGATGGTTGTACTTGAATTAAATGCTGGTAAATCTGTATAACAATTCGGTTGCAGCGGCGAGCGAAACTTTTTTGTCTATCGTTCAAGTTAGTTGGTTGCCGCTGAACCGAACCGTTAGATAAAATTAAGATCGATCTTCTTTGGCTGGAGTGTCACTGTAACCGTGTAAACGTCTCTAGCTGACGATCTCCGATCGCCAGCAAAGATCTCAAATGGGTTCTATAGTATTCGAGGTATTTCTAAGACAACATAGTTGGCAATTTCACTGTGACGATCGATCCAATTTCCTCCCCCGACTCAATCCTAAACTCCCCATCGTGAGCTTCCACAATCCGTTTGACGATCGCCAAACCCAATCCCGTGCCACTGGCTTTGGTTGTAAAAAAAGGCTGTGTCAATCGTGGCAAAATATCGGCAGGAATTGGCGTACCATTATGAATTTGCAGACAAACGCGGTGATGTTCGGTTCGATCGAGCTTAGTGGTAATAACATCGCCGATATCTATTGCTTCGCAGGCATTAACGATCAAATTAATGATTACTTGCTTGAATTTATCTCGATCGACCAACACATAAATCGGTTCGATCGGGATAAATTCAAGCTGTTTTCCCAAAGCCGCAGGGATAGTTTGTAAGGTACTTAACGTTTCTAAGATGAAGCTATTTAGTTCCAGTCGAGATCGATCGAGTGTCTGGGGTTTGGAATAGAGTAAAATCTGGCTCAATAAGCGTTGCAGTCGATCGGCTTCGTCTAATGAGAGAGCTAGATACTCTTGAAATCGCTCGGAGAGTTGGAGTTTTTTAAAGGCATTTAAGCCCATCAAAATCGTAGTGAGAGGATTTCGTACCTCATGGACGATCGTGGCGGCTAGTTCGCCAATTTCGGCTAGTCTAGCTAACGCTTTTTCGGCTTGTTTAAGTAGAGTAATATCAGCCGCTACCGCTAATAAGCATGGTTCGTCCTCCAAGTAGATCGCCTCGGCAGAAAACAACGTCGGGAAAATCTCCCCCGATTTACGGCGAAACGAGATCTCTAGATTGCTGACGGTACCTTGTTGCTGCAACTGTTGGGCGATCGCGATTCGATCGGCTGGATTTGCCCACACCCCCAGTTCCAGGGTACTGCGTCCGAGCATTTCCTCGCGGTGATATCCCAGCATCCGCAAGCAACTATCATTGATTTCGATGTAGCAACCATCGTTGAGGGTGCTAATGGCGATCGCATCTGGAGAGGAGCGAAACGCTGTCGAGAACTTGGTTTCCGAAACTCGCAGGGCATCTTCTACTTGCAGACGTTCCATCTCCGCTGCCGCCCGTGCTGCAAAAATCTCTAGAATTGCCTGCGTGCGCTCGTTAGATTCCATCTCCTTGTCATCTAGTACCGCCAAATGTCCCAACAGATCGCCCATCGAAGTCAATAATGGAATGCCAGCATAACTCTGTGCTTCCATTGCCTCCAATTCATCCTTTTCTTCAGGAAATAAGCTCTGGATCTGGGCGGGGAAACACTGATAGCTATTACTACCAATAATCCGCTCGCAGGGCGTACCGTGCAGATCGTACTCGAACTCGTTGCCAAATTCATTTCCCTGCCAAAAGGCAAAACTCCGCACGCGAGTAGGTGGCGCATCCATACACTCGCTGATAAAGGCATAGCGGACATCGAGAGCTTGGGCGAGGGAACGGACAAGCGATCGAAAGAAGTCTACACCAGTTGCGGAAACGGTACCTTCAACGATCGATCTGAGGATTTGCTCGGATTTTTGGCGTTCTAAGATTTCGGATTGAAGTCTGTCGTTCGTTTGTGTCAATTCGATCGTGCGTTGCTGTACGCGCAATTCTAGTTGGTTATAGAGTTGGGCATTATCGAGAGAAATTGCTGCTTGAGTAGACAGAAACTGGATAACTTCTAATCGTTGGGGGGTAAAAATATCTGTCGTTAAATTATTTTCTAGATATAGAATACCCGCACGTTTACCCTGGTAAATCAGTGGGGTACAAAGGATTGATTTCGGCTGACGAGCGCGAATATAGGCATCTCGATCGAATCTAGAGTCTGTTACGGCTCGATTGAGGACGATGCTTTCCTGAGTGCTTGCAACATAATTGACTATCGCCAGCGAAACTAAATTTTTACCAGCTTCACTATCGAGGAGAATCGCTGGTAAAATCGATACATTTTGGGGTTCGACAATTGCGGCAATTTCTAGTTCGCCATTACTTTGCAAGAGCAAACAGCCGCGCTGTGCGCCAGAGTTTTCGATCGCGATTGTCATCAATTTTGCTAACAATTTATCTAGCACAATTTCGCCAGCAAGTGCTTGAGATGCTTTCATTAGTGCTGCTAGATCGAGTGCTGCCGATCCGGTAGTGTTACTGGTAGAAGCAAGGTGATTCTTAGTAATAGTTGAGGTTTTGTCGAGTTCGGTAACTTTTTCTGCTATACTGCTAGTTCGATCGATTCGATCCACACACGCTTGCAAATCCACCAAAATAGCATCGGTAGTTTGATAGCGATCTACGGCATTTTTTGCCATCAACTTCATCACTAAATCGGACAGTGGCAGGGGAATTGCTGGATCGATTTGATGGAGTGGGAGTGGCTCTCTGGCAAGATGACAGTGGACGAGTTCTAACGCATCCGTCGTTTCAAATGGCAGTCGATAGCTTAATAATTCATAAAATGTCACACCTAATGAATAGAAGTCAGTTCGATAATCGATCGATCGATTCATTCGCCCTGTCTGCTCTGGGGAAATATACGCAAGAGTGCCTTCGAGCAAATTGGGATCGCGAACTAGGGGATTTTCTGGCGATAGTATGGTAGCGAGTCCAAAATCAACTATCTTCACCTGTCCCGTGGTGGGATTGAAGACGATATTAGATGGATTAATATCCTTGTGGATGATGTTGTGCTGATGAATTTCTCCTAAGATTGATGTTAGCCTAATTGCTAAATTCAGAAATCCTACTAGGTTAAATGTTCGCTCGACCAGCCACATTGGAAGAGATTTTCCACCGAAATCTTCGAGGACGATGACAGAATTTTCTGGATAAGTTTCTAGAGCGTAAGCTGTAACTACACCTTGAATATTTAAGCTTCGCAAAATATCGTATTCCAACTGGAATCGATCGATCTCTTGGGGTGACTGAGATTCTCGATTCGATATTTTGAGGATGACAGGCACGAGATCCGTACAGCGTCGCGCTCGGTACAGCACCGATCTAGAGCTTTCGTAGAATTTCTCAATCGCTTGGTAGCCAGGAAAGTCAATCATGGTGCTTGCTAAATTCCTTTGAATCCCATTTTGGATTCGATCGATTGTTCGAGATCGACAGCACCGACTCGTTGCCGACAATTGGCTTGCCGTTTAATGCCTACCTGACTCAAAAATACACCCATTGACACTCCCCGTCCTATAAGGACGGGGATTCTTTCGTCACCGGGAGCGCAACCGCTTTACCCTCGGAAAGCATCTTGACCGTATGTCCTACGGCTGCAAGTCCTCTAATTAAGACTACTTGTGCTGCTGCGACATCTCTATCTGTTTGATATCCGCAATGTCCGCATGAATGAACTCGCTCGGACAGTTCTTTCTTGTCGGTTTCTGTGAGGCAATTCGGGCAAATCTGGCTGGTTTTTCTAGCATCTACCTTGAGAAAAAATACCCCGCGCTTCAAGCAGCATTGTTCAAGAATCTGGAAGAACTGCCCCCATCCCGCATCTAAACAATGTTTGCCGAGAATACCGCGAGCCAATCCTACCAAGTTTAAATTCTCAACAAACATTGAACCTGCACTGTCGCACAACTCATGAGCTAACTTCCAATAATAATCCTTGCGGATACTCGCAATTTTTTCATGCAGATTACTCACTTTTACTTGCGCTTTTTTTCGGTTTTTTGACCCTTTTACTTTTCTTGATACTCGCTGTTGCAGCAATTTAAGCTTGCGTTGGAGCGTCTGAAAAGGTCGTGGATTTGGGTAGGTTTTCCCGCTAGAAGTTGCTAGAAAGTGAAGAATTCCGACATCAATTCCAAGGAATGAACCGTGGGGCATTGCCTGCGGTACACTGACATCCCATTGCAAGGTTAGCATTACAAACCAGCCAGAAGCTCGTCTGACGATTCTAGCTTGTTTGACTGTTGCACCGCTTGGAATGGGGCGAGATTGACGAAATTTAACACTGCCTATAACAGGCAATTTTACCGTTGAGTTTTCAATCGCCCCAACACCCATCTGCGGGAACACGAAGGAACGCATAGCCCCGACTTTTTTATAGCGGGGAAATCCGTGTCCTTGTTCCCACATACTGACAAACGCTTTTTCTAAGAGACGTAAAGTTTGTTGCAGCACCTGCGATTGAACTTGCTTTAGTTGGTGGCTGCTTTTTCGATACGCAGTTAGCGCTTTACATTGGCTTGAATAGGTCGGTCTGGGTGTATCCGCTGGAATAATGTATTCCGAGTGAAGGGAACAAGCGTCAATCCGACAACTGCGAGATTTGTACCAGTCTTTACGCTCTCTCAAAGCATAGTTGTAGACACGGCGACATTGCTCCAACCAATCGTCAAAGATGGGAACTTGTGACGTTGTTGGTTTTAGCTTAAACTCATACGCCAGATTAAACAGTTGCATCACCTCCTTGCTGCATTATACATTCCTTTTACAATCCGTCAAGACACTTTGTAAAGCCGTCCTCAAAGGACGGGGCTTTAAACCCATTTTTCTGGTAAACAGAGTTTCTCATGAGAAAATGATAAGTAATTGGTAGGATAATTTCTTGAATTTCTCAGCTAATGTTTAGATCAAAATCATTTATGGCTAGGATGTCAGCGCAATAATGATAAAATAAGAATAGTGACACTCAATTTCGGTTGAAAATACTGCACCACAAGGTTTTCCAATGCAACCGATCGATAGATTTAGAGCGAAGCTCCAGAAAATCAAGCAGCAACATTTCGATCCGGCATCGTTGCAATTTCGGCTCACCGTAGAAATCTCGCTGCTGTCAATTCTGGGCTTGAGCAGCGTCGCGGTGTGGACGAGCTGGAAAATGCAGCAGCTTTTGATTACCACACATACTCAGCAAGTGGAGTATATTGCTACTCGGTTTCCCCGCGATGTCGAACTCTATAGCGAGATGTTGCCAGTTGCCACGGGGCTGCAAAAAACGATCGATAATGTCTCGGTGCCCGGATTGGCAATTTGGGTCAAAAGTACCGATGGTAAGCAGCTTCTGGCGCAATCGAGTCAAGTGAGCGATGAAGTGATGTCGATCGCCGATATGCCGCTCAAACCCCAGGTGTACCCAGTGGGCGATCGCTATCTAATTTTGTATCGGGGGGCAGTCACAGCGCGGAACAATCCCCTGGGCAAGGTCTATATGGCACAGGATGTCACATCAGAACAAAACCAACTCATTGCCGCCATCCAGGGGCTAGCTGCCGTCTGCTGTTTGGCAACCATCGCCACCATCTTTGCGATCGCCTTGCGCATTCGCCAATCGCTTCAACCGTTGCAAGAAATAAGCCAGATTGCTGGGGCGATTTCGGCAGCAGATTTGAACAAAGCCCAGTTGCAACTCACTCAGGCTCCGAGTGAAGTCAAGGAATTGGCTCAAACTTTTAATATGATGCTGGCACGGCTGGCGGATGCTTGGGAAAATCAGCGTCAGTTCGTCGGCAATGTCTCCCATGAGTTACGCACACCGTTAACGGTGGTAGTGGGTTATTTGCAAAGCGTCCTCCGCCGCAGTACCAATTTAAACGATTACCAGCAAGAAGCCCTCTCTACAGCGGCATCAGAAGCCGAGCGCACGGTGCAACTGCTTCAGGATTTGTTGAACTTAGCGCGAGCCGATAGTGGATATGCACACTACCATCTCGAACGTTTGTCACTCAATGATGTGGTAGCAGAAATCGCCCATATGACGGAGAAATATAGCGATCGAACGATCCGTGTCGAGGCGACAGCCAGTATCGAAGCAATTGCCGATCGAGACAGGCTTCAACAGGTATTAATCAATTTAATCGATAATGCGGTGAAGTATTCAGCAGCAGAGCAACCGATTATCTTGAGTATCGATCGTTTTGACGGACAGGCAATGATTCGGGTACGCGATCGGGGGGTGGGGATTCCGCTTCAGGATCAAAGTCGGATTTTTGAACGTTTTTATCGGGTAGATGAAGCGCGAACTCGCTTGCCACAGGCTGGGATTCAAGTAGCTAGTGACGGACATGGATTGGGTTTGGCGATCGTCAAAACGTTGGTAGAAGGGATGGGTGGGAGTATCTCGGTGCGATCGAAGTTGGGTAAAGGTAGTGAGTTTACGATCGTTTTACCGACGTAAGTTTCGATTGCAAATATGTCGGTGTTTAGGCTCAGATAATGGGTTAGGAACTGTAACTTAATTTATGGACAAAGCTACCCATCCTTGACTATTTGGGTAGCTTTTTGAGCAAATTGTGGCGGCGCGAGACTATTTGCCCGTAGTTCAATTTGTTTTTGCCCCCGTGCCATTGGATTACAGATGCGG
>NZ_JAEQCE010000150.1:0-7100 GCF_020738665.1 Microcoleus sp. PH2017_08_TRC_O_A | reverse complement strand
GTAACAGTAAAACAATAATTTGGTTTGTTGGTGAATAGATGCAATGTCATTGCGAGCTCTTAGCGAAGCAATCGCAGAATCTTGAGATTGCTTCGCAGGACTCGCAATGACATAATTAAATTCATCTAGAGCGCCAGAGTTCAAAGCTTAAATTTGGAATAAAATCGCATGAATGTAATCTGGCTACTATTAAAAGCTTCTTGGTTGAATGTTTCCATCGCCATACTCACAGGCTTAATTAGCGGTGGTTGCAGCGCCCAATTAATTGCTCTCATCAACCGCGCCATCAGCGATAATTCCAATCAAAATTTAGTCTGGTATTTTGCTGGATTGGCAGTTTTAGCCCTCATCACCGGAGTTATATCCCAATTTTTGTTAATCTACCTTTCTCAAGAAGCTGTTTACAATCTGCGGCTGAGTTTAAGCCGAGGGATTTTGTCTTCTCCTTTGCGACAGTTGGAAGAATTGGGCGCTAGTCGCTTGCTGGCTACTCTGACTGACGATGTGGGAACGCTTTCCAATACTATATTTGTGATTCCTTTTCTGTGCATTGATATCGCCATTGTGGTTGGATGTTTGATTTATTTAAGTACGCTTTCTGGGGCAGTTTTTGCCGTTGTCTTTGCTTTTTTGGCGGTGACAATTGGCGCTATACAACTGCTGCTCAATAAAATGCGGAAATTCTTCGATTTAGCCAGAGAAGAAAAAGATGTATTGTTTAAGCATTTTCGCAGCATTACTGACGGAATTAAGGAACTAAAGCTGCACTCTTTGCGTCGCCAAGAGTTTTTTACTGAAGAATTACAGGTAAGCGCTGCTGATTCCCGCGATTACAATTTGCAGGCCCTGAATACTGGAGCGCTGGCGATTGGAGTCGGGCAATTGCTGTTTTTTATGTTGATGGGTTTGCTATTGTTTGCTTTGCCCAAATTTGTGCCAGTTTCTACTCCTGTTTTGTCGGCTTACATTTTGACAAGTACGTATTTGATGTCTCCGTTTCAGAATATTTTGGAAAGGCTGCCAGAGATTTTTCGAGCCAATACTGCTGTAGAAAAAATTGAGAGAATGGGATTGGCTTTGGCGAGTCAAGCTGAGATAAATGCTGCGCTTCAACCAGTGAAAAATGCTGATTGGAAAATCCTGGAGTTGAAGGGGACTACTCACAGCTATCCGGGAGATAAGGAAGACAGTAATTTTGTTTTGGGCGAAATTAGTTTAAAGTTTCATCCGGGTGAATTGGTGTTTATTGTGGGTGGTAATGGCAGCGGTAAGTCTACTTTTGCTAAGTTACTTACTGGTTTGTACATTCCTGAATCGGGAGAGATTCTCCTAGATGGACAGCCGATTACTAATGACAACAGAGAGTGGTACAGGCAGCATTTTTCTGCTATTTTTTCGGATTTCTATTTATTTGAAAGGCTTTTGGGGATGACTAATCACGATTTGGACAATCAGGCGGCTGAATATCTGCGAGAATTTCATTTGGATAAGAAGGTTGAGGTGAAAGATGGTATTTTATCTACTACGGCTTTGTCTCAGGGGCAGCGAAAACGGTTGGCTTTGTTGACGGCTTATTTGGAAGATAGGCCGATTTATTTGTTTGATGAGTGGGCTTCGGATCAAGATCCGTTTTTTCGGGATATTTTTTACAAGCAGTTGTTACCGGAGTTGAAGCGCCGCGGGAAAACTGTGTTTGTGATTAGTCATGACGATCGCTATTTCGATCTAGCCGATCGCGCAATTCAACTAGATTACGGTAAAATTCAGTATGACCGACAACATGGATAAGTATCGAATCGTCGAAACTCTGACTGAAAGTCAGGTTTCCGACTTGATGGATTTGTACAAAAACGAGTTTTGGTGCGACAAGCGCACTCGCGAGGATGTGGTGAAAATGCTTGCCGCCACGGATGTTATCATTGGTTTGGTCGATGAGGGCGATGGCGTCCCGCCCCGCAAGCTACGATTAATTGGCTTTACCCGCGTCATGACTGATTTTGTCTACAGAGGCACAATTTTTGATGTGATTGTCCACCCAACATACAGAAAGATGGGACTGGGTAAGGTGTTGATGGATGCAGTCTTAAATCATCCCCAACTGCAAGCCGTGGAGAATTTGTCTCTTAACTGTTTGCCGAAAATGATACCATTTTACAAACGCTGGGGTTTCACTGATGATATCGGTGAAATGAAGTTTATGCGAAAAATGCGCTAAATTTAGTTTGTTCAAATCCCTAATTTTTCTCGAATTATTTCGGCTTTGAAACCTACTAACACAGCCGTTCCATCTTTGACAAAAAGAGGACGTTTCAGCAGCATTGCATCTTTAGCAAAGGCTTCCACCCATTCTGCATTCGTCCAGTCTTGCTTCTCGTCGCCCAACGCGCGGTAAGATTGACCGGATGTATTTCGCATTGGTTTAAAACCTAAAGAATCTACCCATTTGTGAATGGTTTCGCGAGTGGGTGGCTGTTCTTTTGTGTTAATAAATTCGTAAGTGACAGCGTTATCTTTGAGCCACTGGAAAGCTTTTTTGCAGGTTCCGCAGTTGGGAATTCCGTAAACTTGAACAGACATAATATTTGGGAATTGGGAATTGGGAATTGGGAATTGGGAATTGGGTCGAAAAGCATTGGGCATTGGAAGCAACAAATAACCAATAACCAATAACTAATAACTAATAACCAATAACTAATGACTGCTAACTAATCTAGCTTGTAAAACCCATTTTTGCACGCGATCGACTGAAGGAGTCAAATCATTGCGCTGCATTGTCGCTACGTGGAGTCTGAGGATTTGTTGGTGCAGTCTCTCCACAGGCATTTGAGCCAATTGAGCGGCTGAAGCAACGCCTGCGTGCAGCAACAGCCCGCAATACTGACAGCCTACACTCGGAATTCGAGCCAGCTCTGCCATTGCTACCCATTTATTAAGATTTTGAACGTTAATCTGTAATTGCTGTGCTAGCAGCACTTTCGCCGCCGGTGTTTTCGTCATCCGAATTAGTTGTCCGATTGTTGTGATGCCGCACTCTTCTAGTTGAGACTGGTTTGCGTTGCTCAATCCCGGCAAGTGTTCGATCGGCCAATCGCGTACTTGCACCGAAGTTTTAGAAGTTGTGTGAGAAGTTTTCATATTTTTTTCAGTGAATTTACTTATACTTTAAAGTCTAAAATATACGATCGTCAATAGAGGCTATTACTCATGTCACAAAATCAACAACAATCCGATCGACTAATTTGGCAGATCCCGGGTGTTGAATTCTTGCTGTATTGCTTGTGCAGTAACACTTTCAGCTTTTTTATCCTGGCAGTCGGCGAAGGTTCGTGGTGAACAAAATTAGGCCCAGGATGATGACAAAGACGATCGCAAACATAGCACTAAAGAGTGCAGCAAAAAAGAAAATAAAGATGAGGCTTTTCCCCAAAATGGCTGCTAAATTTGAAGCCTGGACTTTTGTGCTGTGATGCTTAGAATCAAAGGACTGAAGTCCTTACTACAAACCGAACTCAAAATTATGAATTTTGACCCATGCAAATTACAAAAGGTGATGAATTGTTAAGAAATATTTTACACGAACGGCGGCAAAAACTGGCCAGTTTAATTGATTTTCCTGTAATTCTATGGTCTGGCCGCAGCATTCCTCGCAATTATCCGGCACTTGTTTATCCTTTTCGCGCCAGCAGTCACTTTCTATATTTTGCTGGTTTGCCGTTAGAAAATGCAGCGATTCGTTTAGAATCGGGCAAGTTAGAACTGTTCTTAGATGATGCCGATCCTGGTAGCACGCTTTGGCACGGGGAAATGCCGAAAAGAGCGGAAATTGCTGAACGAATTGGCGCTGATGCTGCTTTCCCCATGAGTGAGTTGAAAGCGCGAGGGACAAATGCAGCTACGATCGCCCTTCAGGATAGCTCGATCCGGTTGCAACAGTCGGATATTCTAGATCGCTCTTTAGCACCCTCCAAATCGCCAACCGGCATCGATCTAGAGTTAACTCAGGCGATCGTCTCGCTGCGCCTGAGCCACGATGCAGCCAGTTTGGTTGAATTGCGTCAAGCTGCGGCTGTCACCGTAGCAGCTCACAAAGCGGGCATGAGGGCAACTCCAACAGCTAAGATTGAAGCGGGTGTGCGGGCGGCTATGGAAAGTGTGATCATCTCGGAAAATATGACTTACGCCTACCCAAGTATTGTCACCGTGCAGGGGGAAGTTTTGCACAGCGAACACTATCACAATCCGGTACAAGCAGGAGATTTGCTGTTAGCAGATGTCGGTGCAGAATCGTCAATGGGATGGGCGGCTGATGTGACTCGCACTTGGCCGGTTTCGGGCAAGTTTTCTCCGACTCAAAGAGCGATTTATGATGTAGTTTTGGCAGCCCATGATGCTTGTATTGATAAGATTAGTCCCGGCGTGGAATATCAAGACATTCACCTTTTGGCTGCTAGAATTATGGCGGAAGGATTGGTCGATTTGGGTATTTTGCGGGGTAATGTTGACGATTTGGTAGAAATGGATGCTCACGCGCTGTTTTTTGTGCACGGAATCGGACATTTAATTGGTTTGGATGTTCACGATATGGAAGATTTGGGAGATTTGGCAGGCTATGAAGCGGGGAGGGTGAGAAGCAGTCGGTTTGGGCTGGGATTTTTGCGACTTAATCGTGTTTTGCGATCGGGAATGCTGGTATCGATTGAACCGGGTTTTTACCAAGTTCCGGCTATCTTAAATAACCCAGAAACTCGCGCCAAATATGAAAATTTCGTAAACTGGGACGAGTTGGGTAAATTTGCGGATGTCCGGGGGATACGCATTGAGGATGATATACTTGTGAGCGCAGGGGGTAGAGAAGTATTGACGGGGGAACTGCCAACAAAAGCTCTGGAGATTGAGGACTTAGTTGGGATAAGTGCATAGGTATCGATCGCCAAAAGTGCGATCGCCAGCATCTCAATTTTTGCAAAAAGCATTTTTTTTACCAGAAAGAATTGGTTGAAAGCCTTTCCCTTTGAGGGAGAAATGAAAATTAGACTATTCATTACTCCAATCCTCTGACTTAAGGGTAGAGGTCGCTCTCAAACTGTCAACTGTCAACTGTCAACTGTCAACTGTTGAAAGTGCTGTGCTGGCTTGCGTGCTATACATAGCACGAGAACTCTTGAAATGCACTACAAATGCAAACCTGAGATGCTTTCAGTGCGATCGCCCGCACTTCCATCATGTGTGACCAACATAAATAAATATGAATAAAGCTTGGCAAATCGGTCTGTTTGTGTTCGTTGAAAAACTAGCGGTGCAAGTCCAAAAATTTGCAGCACGGAGACTGGCGCGCATTTTTCGGACAAAAAGTGTAGTCGCACCGCCACCAATGCAATCTGCACCTTTGCCTAGCAATGAAGCAGACAGGCTAAAAGCACTTAACCACTACAATATTCTCGATACAGATGCCGAAGGAGCTTTTGATGACTTAACAGCTTTAGCATCCTATATTTGCGGCACTCCTATTGCTTTAGTCAGCTTAGTAGATACTAACAGACAGTGGTTTAAATCAAAAGTCGGTCTTGGAGCAACAGAAACTCCCAGAGAGATAGCATTTTGCTCTCACGCTATTTTAAATCCCAACGAATTGCTAGTTATACCTAATGCTATGGAAGACGATCGCTTTGCCGGCAATCCGCTAGTAACTTCCGATCCAAATATTCGGTTTTATGCTGGGGCACCGTTAGTAACTCCTGAGGGTTTCCCCATTGGCACTTTGTGCGCCATAGATACAGTTCCTCGCCATCTCACCTCAGAACAACTAGAAGCCCTGCGGACTTTAGGAAGGCAAGTTATTAGCCAAATGGAGTTGCGAATTAATTATGCTAAATTAAAGCGGGCGCAACTCAGGCAAAAACAAGTAGAAGCAAAACTCCGTTCTAGTGACGAGCAAATTGTCAATTTTTTAGAAGGAATGAGTGATGCTTTTTTTGCTCTCGATCCCCAATGGCGATTTACTTACGTCAATTATAAAGCAGCGCAATTTTTGCAGCGCGAGCCGGAAGAACTTTTTGGTAAAAATTTTTGGGAAGAGTATCCAGATTTAGTAAATTCGGTATTCTATAAAGAGTCTCATGAAGCTGTATCTAAACAAGTCGGAGTAACTTTTGACAAATATTATCATCCCTTAAAAGTCTGGTTGGAAGTGCGGGCTTTTCCTTCTCACGATGGCATTTCTGTATTCTTTCACGATATCACTAAGCGCAAGCAGATGGAATCTGCTCTCAGAAAAGAACAGAAAAAAACTGATAGTTTGCTGCTAAATATTTTACCAGAAGCTATTGCAGATAGGTTGAAGCACGAACCGGGGGTAATTGCGGACAAGTTTGAAAAAGCTACAATTCTTTTCGCTGACTTGGTTAATTTTACTCAAATTTCTACTACGATGTCCGCCACAAAATTGGTATACTTGCTGAATGAAATTTTTTCAACTTTTGACCAACTGACTGACAAGCACGGGTTGGAAAAAATTAAGACGATCGGGGACGCTTATATGGTAGTAGGTGGCATTCCCATTGAGCGCCCAGATCACGCAGAGGCGATCGCCGAAATGGCACTGGATATGCTAGCGGCAATTCAGGAATTAAATGTGAAGCTAGACTCGAATTTTGACATCCGCATCGGAATTAATAGCGGCCCGGTGGTAGCGGGGGTAATCGGTACTAAAAAATTCATTTACGATTTGTGGGGAAATGCGGTGAATACAGCCAGCCGCATGGAATCTCACGGCATCCCCGGCAGCATTCAAGTTAGTATCTATACTTACGAGTTGCTGCGGGATAAATATGAATTTGAAGAGCGGGGCTTGATTGAGATTAAGGGTAAAGGGGAAATGCGGACTTATTTTATGACTGGTAGAAAGACAGAAGGCGAGATGGAAATAGCCGGAGATTAAATCAAATTAAGTGCAGTAGCGTGCCTAGGAAGAATAGATGAGATTGCCAAAGTGTTTTTAATAAAATTTGGGACGGGCAAGATGCCCATCCCACAAAATAAACAATTTGGGACGGGCAAGATGCCCATCCCACAAAATAAACAATTTGGGACGGGCAAGATGC
>NZ_JAEQCE010000149.1:0-7123 GCF_020738665.1 Microcoleus sp. PH2017_08_TRC_O_A | reverse complement strand
ATTCCTGTAGTTTTAGGACTGTGGACTAAAATTACTAACGTAGATGTCTAACATTGACTACTTTTGGGTAGCTTTGTCCATGTTTTTACGAGCGGTTTCGCCTTCACTTTCAAAAGTGACACGGTTCATTACAGTTTTGAAGATGGGTTGAGTAGTCACGATCTTTGGCTCACTACTAGAAAAATTTCCATACCTCAATAGTAGAGAAAAGCCCCAGTAAGCTGAAGCCCGATTCTTGCGCTGTTTTGTTGAAATCTTGCTCTTTCGACAAGGTTGGAGGATCTCACCTACACCTTGAGAAACAATCCCCGAAAATTGTTCTTAACGAACTCTTGAATCATCATAGGCGTTGCTCTCATCCGCGCTAATGCGAAAACTCCGATCGTGGCACTAAACAACACATCGACTCCGGCTGAAATAGAAATTGGCGGCGGTAGTTGCCCATCTAGCCGAGCTAGTTCTAAATGTTTGTGAAAAAAGTCTTTGATAAAAATTACGTCTAGATCGATCGCTTGTTGAAGTTCGGGAGTGGGAATTTCGGCAGACATCAACAGATTCACCAAAAAGCAACCGCGCCCCATCCCTTTGGTAGACGCAATTTCGATCGCATTATGGAAATAATTGGCGATCGCGTTAACGCCACTTTTATCCGTCTCAAACGCCAGTTTAAACTTTTGCTCGTACCGCTCGAAAGCCGCATAAAATAACACTTCCTTCGAGCCAAAGGCATTAAATAAACTGCCCCGCTTGACTCCCAGCAGTTGCGCCAACTCATCCAAAGATGTCGCACTATAGCCATGCTCCCAGAAATAATCGCAGAGTTGTTCTATGACAGCATCGGTATCGAACGATCGAGGGCGCGGCATGGTTATCGGTAGTTAGCTAAAAATTATCGATGTTTATTCTTGACGGGTTCGACAAAAACCTGTATTCTTGTCTATATCGACAAAAACTATTGTTTCATCAGTATAGCCCATCCGCAAGGGTTTAAGCCTGAGCAATTGTCGATCGAGTAATTATGCAAACAAATCGCAGGAGACAACCATGCCCAGACTTGCACCCAAACCCATTGCCGAACTCGCCACATATGATGAAATGTTCGGGCAACTGGAGGAATTTTTCGGATTTCTGCCTAAGGGACTTGCGTAGAAATAAAATCCCAGCCATGCAATTGTATTGTCGAAGGAGTAGCCAAATGATTGGTATAGTATTAAGCTGCAAGCCCCTAATGACTATCTGACGATGGGACATAAGCCTGCGGTGATGAAGGCAGTAGTCGAACTAACTGGCGCAGTGCTGCTGACAGCGGGAAAAACCTCGATGACGCTCAGATTGCTCGTGATGTATGTTTCATCCCGTGCGGCTGGTTGTATGTACTGTACGGCGCATTGTGCGGGGCTAGCTCTCAAATATGGGTTGTCGATGGACAAAGTTCAAAATATTCGCGATTACCAGACTCATCCCAGTTTCTCGGCTGCCGAACGCGCGGCGTTGACAGTTGCTGATAAGGCTAATAAAATGCCCAATGCAGTCACGGATGAGGATTTTGGAGAATTGGGTAAATACTTTGAGGATGAAGCGATCGCGGAGATTGTCAGTCTGATTGCGATGATGTCTTTTTACAATAAATGGAATGATACACTGGCAACAACTTTAGAAAAACCACCGCTGGATCTGGCGGCGAGTTCTTTGTCTTGGTGGAATGCTGGCAAACATATTGAGAGCTAGGAAGTCTGTTGCGTTGAAACGAAATAAAAGTCCAAATGTTTTAAATTTGAATTCGATCGAGGGTCGGCTGTTGGGTTACGTGTAGGGACAGCAGCCTAAAGGTTATCTGTTAGCATTCAGCAAAATCTAGACAGCCGTTTTTCCCTCCGTGCCATACCAACGCACAGCGAGTTTGTAGAGGTGGTCGAGTGTCCCAGACAACTCTTTTCCGCGTTCAGTCAAGCTGTAGGTAACTTGAGGTGGAATTGTAGATTCATGGTGACGATGAACTACTTCAATCGATTCCAGTAATCGCAATCTTTCGGTAAGCACCTTCGTTGAGATGCCATCAACTTTACGCCTCAGTTCACCAAAGCGTAATTCGCCGTTTGTGTCGAGAATCCACAAAATGTAGAGTGTCCATGGCTATCTGCTGCCGCTCAACTTTAACGTTATAATCGAAATCTTCATCGCTGCTATTGCTCCCGCAAAGCATACCCGACACCCCGCGCGGTATGAATCAATCTTGGCTCGTTGTTTTGCTCCAACTTCGTGCGGAGATAGCGAACGTAAACCTCGATAATATTTGAGTCGCCCAGAAAATCAAATCCCCAGACATTTTCGATAATTAACTCTCTAGTAAATACTTGGCGAGGATGACTCAATAGGTATTGTAATAACTCAAATTCTTTGGCAGTTAAATTGATCGATCTGCTACCGCGATGGACTTCGCGAGTCCGTCGATTTAAACTTAAATCTTCAAATTGCAACAGATCTTCGTCGGTTTTTTGGGTGCGTCGCAGATGAGAACGGATGCGCGCGAGTAGTTCTTCAATACTAAACGGTTTGACTACATAATCATCGGCTCCCGCATCCAAACCCGTCACGCGATCGCCGACTTCATCTTTAGCTGTCAGTAAAATTACGGGGATAGATATACCAGTCGATCGCAGTCGCCGACAGAGTTCCACGCCTGTAAGTCCTGGCAACATCCAATCCAAAATCGCTAGATCCGGTGCCGCCTCCCGCGCCAAACTCAGTCCCGCCATCCCATCGTGTGCCACACTGACGCGATAACCCTCACTATCTAATTCCAGTTCGATAAATCGGGCGAGTTTAATTTCATCTTCAACCAAGAGGATATGTGCTGTCATTTTGATTTTTGATTTTTGATTGTGGATTGATTTTTCGTTGGATAGCGATCGCTTGGAATTTAAGGATACTCCCCTACAGTACATTGACGTTGACATAGCAACAAGCCAAACCAATCTTGTGGATCTGTCCAAAATTGTAAAGGTTTAAAAGCATGAGCCGATAAATTATCTACTAATGTTGGTAAATGAAACTTGCGAGATATTTCGGTGTGAATCGTTTCTCCAGCCTCGAACTTAACTCGATAGTTTAGGTTTGCAAAAGCTATAGTTTGAGTTACCAAACTGCGGAGATGCATTTCAAGCTGATGTTGCTCCCGATTGTAGAATGCTAAATGCTCGAATCGATCAAGTGCAAAATCACCTCCAAAGCGATGATTGAGATGGCGGAGGATATTGAGGTTAAATTCAGCCGTCACACCTTGAGCATCATTATACGCAGCTTCAATCGTCTCGATCGATTTTTGTAAATCTACGCCTAAGAGGAAAAATTCTCCAGGCTGGAGTGCCTGTTGAATTTGGGTCAGGAAACTGCTACGCTCTCGATCGGTTAGATTCCCTAGCGTACTACCCAGGAAAATCACCATGCGGTTCCCCAGTTCTGCTGGTGGCAATTGAGCCAGAGCTTGCTCGTAAGTCCCCGCCAAGCCGCACAGTTTTAAGTTGGGGTAGCGTTCCAACAATGCTAGAGCCGTACTCTTGAGAATGCCAGCACTGACATCGATCGGATAATAGTGCAATCGATCCTGCGATGGTATTAAAATTAATCCACCGAAAACGGGGATGCTCGATCGATTCACTCCCGATCTGATTGACGTTCATCTGGTGAGGGGCTAGGGGATAAAGTTAGGTTATCGCGGAGCTAAATTTGCCTCGATAATAACTACGCTCCCCGATCGAGCTGAAACACTCCTGAAGAGAAAATGAGAATTTGTTGAGAAACGCGGCGATCGAAACCCAGCGCGATTTAGTCTGTAGAGACTCGATCGCACTCGATCGACCTAAATTACCTTCGACAATTCCAACTCACGCTTGCGGTCGTTTATGTAATTGATTGTTATAGCATAATTAATACATTAACTATTTGGCTTAATCACCAATACCTCGATCGAATGCCTAGTTCATCGTCCAATGCTAATTTTCTCCAGCAATGGAAATATGCTCTCGCTCCTCACAACTTGGGGCATCAACTGAAACTGGCATCTCAACTGATGTACAGAGATTTTCTAGAGCGGCTCGAACCTTACGATCTGACTCCATTTCACTATCTAGTTCTGTGCTGTCTATGGGAAGAAGATGGGATTACTACAACAGGTATTGCTGACAGACTCAAACAGCTAGGCGCAACACTAACCGGAGTCGTCGATCGCATGGAAGAGCGCAACCTAGTTTACCGAGAACGAAACTCAGCAGATCGCCGTGTCGTCCGCATCTGGCTGACGGAAGAAGGCAAAAGACTCATGTATATTCTGCCACCGCTTGGTGCAGATACCGTTAAAAAGGCAACTGCAAATATTTCCGAAGCAGAGCAGGAAATCGTTCTCAAGCTCCTCGATCGAATCATTCAGAACTTTTCTTAGCGATCCCAGCCTGATGATGTTGACTTTTGGACAATTACTTAATATATTAACTATCAATATATTAAGTAATTGATCCGCATGACTAAAAGCATTGCTGTCTTGCGGTTGTGCTGTTCTCGATCGAAGTACCTTGGAGGAAAAATGCCAAAATTGAGTATCCGTCAGAGAAACTGGCTGCTATCAGCGCATATTGGTTTTGCTGCGCTCTGGACGGGAAGCGTCTTGAGTATGCTGCTACTGTCGCTTAGAAACACAACATCAGTTAATGCCGACGTACTGAATGCTCTAGATTCAGCAATTAATCTTCTAGATGACTGGATTGTCATTCCTTCAGCGATTGGTTCCGTCATCACAGCAACATTTCTGTGCTGGATGACAAATTATGGATTTATCAAGTTCTATTGGGTAATTACTAAGTGGATACTAACGACTGGTTTGGTTGTATTTGGCACATTCTGGCTATTTCCGTGGGGGAATACTGCTGAAAAATTGTCAGGGCAGGAGGGATTACAAGCCCTGAATAATTTGGTTTATAATTTCGATGCCAAAGGTGTATTAATTGGAACTTTCGTTCAAGTTATTTCTTTGGTTGTGATTATTGCGATCTCAGTTCTCAAACCTTGGGGAAGAAGACTAGATAAAGCGAAGAGTCAAGTCAGTGCAGATTAGTAGAGCAGTTACGGCAGCAGCGTCGGACTAGATGGTGGGTACTTTCCACCATCTAGGTTTGGGGTAATTAAACAGGTAAAATGTTTGACATAATTCGTCAACGAGGCTTATAAAATACCAACCCTACAAAACTATCTAATTTACTTCAGCATCACTCTTCTTATGAGTTTTGCTGCTGTTTCCAATCATCTGTCAGGAGTCCTGCAAATCCCCAATCTTCTTCTGCAATCTCCTGAATGACGATGTGTATATGTTCTGGATTTTTGCCAAGAATCCGAACGAGAGAATCAGTTACTTCTTTAACAAGTTGAGCTTTTTGTGTCCTTGTAGAACCTGTGGTAATCTGAATATTAATGTATGGCATATTAATTTTTGCTACACCCTAAACGTGGGGATTAACTTTGTACAATGTTAGGAAAAAACAAAGTAGGTTAGGCACCAATCGCAATCTATATTACTGGTAATTGAGTACCTTTATCATCCCACTTAAATAACGATCGATTCACTACCTGCTTCGATTTCCAGCACCGATTCCCCTACTCGATCTTCATCCCCATATTCCCCCAACTGTTGAATTAACTTCGCTACCAATCCCGTCCATCCCGTCTGGTGACTGGCTCCAATTCCCGCGCCATTATCGCCGTGGAAATATTCATAAAACAACACCAAATCGCGCCAATGCGGGTCGTTTTGAAACTTCTGGGTACTCCCATAAACTGGGCGTTGTCCCGCTGGGTTACGGAGGAAAATCTGGGTGAGTCGCTGGGATAGTTCGGTAGCGACTTCCCACAGAGTCAACATTTGCCCCGAACCTGTCGGACATTCAACTTTGAAATCATCGCCGAGATAGCGATGGAACTTTTGCAGCGATTCAATTAAAAGAAAGTTCACTGGAAACCAAACGGGGCCGCGCCAGTTGGAATTGCCACCAAATAAACCACTGGTAGACTCGGCTGGCTCGTAATCGACGCGAAACTCGGTACCGTTGGTATAGAAGCAATAGGGATGTTCGGCATGATAGCGAGAAACTGCCCGAATTCCGTAATCGCTGAAAAATTCTGATTCGTCGAGCATCTTTTGTAAAATGCGTTGGAGTTTGTCTTTAGAAACGATCGCCAGTAATCGGCGCGCGCCTTTACCTTTGGTTTCCATGCAAGCTACATTACGGCGTAAATCGTGCCGATTTTTGATGAACCATTCCAATCGCTTTTTGAAATTGGGTAATTGCTGTAATGTTTCTGGTTCTAATATTTCTACCGCAAATAGAGGAATTAAGCCGACTAGCGATCGCACTTTCATTTCAATTTGGCGATCGTCGGGAAAATGCAACACGTCGTAATAGAAGCCATCTTCCTCATTCCATAAGGAATCTTCCATTTCCCCAATGTGATTCATCGCATCGGCAATATAGAGATAATGTTCAAAAAATTTGGTAGCAATATCTTCATAAACTGGATTAGTTTTTGCCAATTCTAGCGCGATTTTTAACATATTCAAACAATACATCCCCATCCAACTAGTACCGTCAGATTGGTCGATATATCCGCCCGTCGGTAGTGGCGCACTGCGATCGAATACGCCGATATTATCTAAGCCCAAAAATCCGCCTTGAAAGACATTATTACCCTCGGCATCCTTGCGATTTACCCACCAGGTAAAATTGAGCATCAACTTTTGGAAAACGCGCTCTAGAAACTGGCGATCGGATTTCCCATATAGCTTCTGTTCGATCTTAATATTTTTGAGCGAGGATAGCTTTTTCTCGTTCGAGTTCTTGTTGTGTTACAGCCCTTTGCCGTTCTGCAAGAAGCCGGTTGATGGCGTCGGAACCAGTCTGTAGCAAGGCAATTGACTTAGACCTGTAATTGGTGGCAGTTTCTTCTGGTTCTGGTTCGGGAAGCCATAAGTTTAAATCTAGGCGTTGCTGAACTAGGGTATGATGAAATGGTCGTCGGAGCGTCACAAATCACACACATTTAAAAGGAATATTATGCAATGCCCGGAATGTCAGTCTAC
>NZ_JAEQCE010000148.1:0-9364 GCF_020738665.1 Microcoleus sp. PH2017_08_TRC_O_A | reverse complement strand
GTTATCCAAAAGTGAATAATGCTGAATATTCTGCTAGTTTAACACATTATTCAGATAATTGCAGCAAAATTCAGTAAATCAATCAACAGGAGAATGCTCCCCTACGAACCGGCTTGATTTTGCCACTTTTTGCCGAAATCTGTTAGCGTTTCCTTGGGAATTTGCTGCTGCAACCATTCCAAAGCCCGATTTTGGTGCGGGTGGAGGCCGGCGCGATCGTACACTTTGCAAACATCGACCAAATTAATCGGCCTGTTACCGACTCTTGCTATCAATTGAGTGCGCCACTCTTCAGCAAATTTCTGCATGGTTGGCGCGGGAATCCTGCCCTGCAACCACTCCAAAGCTCTTTCTTGGTGAGGACTTTGACCGCTGAGGTCGTAAGTATTGCAAACATTCACTAAACTCAAAAACCCGATCGGCCCTGCGGCTCTAGTTTGAGGTGGATTTACTCTGGCTGCGGGAGTAGGTGCAGGCCTTGTCGCAGGTGCAGTCTGGGTTGCTACGTTTTGCTGCGGCAGACTGCTAGCAGTCTTGCGTTGGGTACCCACACCGCAAACTAAATTATTTCTGCCGTAAGTCGGATCGGAAGGGCGAACATTGATTGGTGTGGTGGCTTCGCAGACAATGGAGATAGTCACCGGATTCTTTAAACTGGCGTTTTCTTCCAAGAAAATTGCTCCGACATAAGCTTTCATATCCGCAGATTTCGGTATTGCATAGTGAAAAGCGCCTCTGGTAGTGGTGCGAATTGCAAAGTTGTAATCCTGTGGCAATAAAATACTAAAGGTTTTGGCGATCGACCCCACAGAATTGAGAAAATCGTGGTTGCGAACCACATAGGTTTGCTGGCCGCGCACCATCGCACTAATTGCCGACTCCGCAGGTGATAGCGCTTCCCTCGCTGCGATGCGTTCCGGTGCTGGCACTAAAGCCTGCGACTGTTGTACTTCCGGCGGCTGGGCTGCGGGTGCGGGTGCGGGTGCGGGTGCTGGTGCGGGTGCTGGTGCTGGTGCGGGTGCTGGTGCTGGCGTTATCGGCGGTGGCGGTGCTATTTGCACGGGTGGATTCTGGGCTGAGGTCGATCGCACGTCGCCCCTTATTTGGTTCCGTCTCGCCAGAAATATCTCAAAAGGAACGCCGTAATTCTCTACAGCCTGTTGAAGCCGCACGTCAGCTTTACCGTGAGTTGCTACCACACGGCCGTTGCTGTCGAGAACCGGGCCGCCGCTCATACCGGGGAGAGATGCGCCGTCGTAGGATAGTTCGTAACCTTCACGAGAGCCGGGGGCTCTACCGTTGACGTTGACAGGGTAAAAGCGGTAGCCGCGTTTGGTATCAAATTGTCCGGGACTGGGATAGCCTGCTACATAAACTGTTGACCCAGGCTGCAAATTTGCAGAGGTCGCAGTTTGAGCGACTCCGTAGTTATTTTTGCTTTGGAACTGCAACACTGCTAAATCTGTTCCCGGCACGTTTATCGCTTCGTAGATTTTGTAACGCATACCGTCGCCAGTTTGAATAAAGCATTCACCAGTAGTTGCTACGACGTGATTGGCTGTGAGGACAGTATAATTTTCACCTTGACGCTCAATTATCGATCCCGATCCCTGACAGTCGCCAGCGATCATTACTGTAAATTTTTTAGCAATTTCCCCGATTTCGGTTCGTTCTAGTGCTGGTGCTGGCAGAATTTGCACTGAGACGACGATCGCCACCGCCCCTACCAATGTTGTTGAAATTCTGCTATAAAATTTTGTCATCAGAAAAATGGGTTTGAAACCCCGTCCTAGAAGGACGGCTTTACAATGTTTGCAATGCGCCACGAGTTGTAAGCCAAAAACTTACAATCTGGGGGTAATGCGTTTTGAGTTAGACGCTTGCCAGTTTTTAACTCGTGCAAGCTAATTGTTTTTCGGTCTGGTTCTTTCTTTGTAGGAGATTCTTGCCATCCGCCAACATAACAGAACCCATATTTAGGATGTTTAACGATCGAACCACGCTTAAACCCCGCACTTAAAGTGCCACCGTACCGAGAGCGGATATGACCTGTAGAATGCTGCAAACGATGGAGTTGCCTGCGATGAAACTCAAGAGAGATTACTTCTATTAGCTTGGTATTATCAGGTTGAATGTGTCCCCCTGTATACCAATTAGCTAATACCCAAGAATCAATGCAGTGAGCCTCAAACTTCTTCGATAGCTTCTGTTTGGATTTTTTTAGTCCTAAACTTTGACGTAGCTCATAAGTATCGTTTCCCGATCTAATCTCAAGATGGGCAATCTTTCTAATCTCACAGTAAAACCACTTTTTGCCCACTTCTAAAGGACTAAACGATACATTCCACACGGGCGATCCGTTTTTCCTCTTTTGTGCCTTGATGTCCTCTACAACAAATGTCGATATCGGAAACATCAATGTCAACCAGTTAGCTATCCTTAACTTCCACTGCCATCTTGATGCCGTGGATGGGGGGATACGATTTTTGTTAACCAGCCTGTTAGCTCTATTTTGGCGGCACGGCGTGTTCCGAAATCGACGAGATCGTCGCATATTGCGCCTGACCTCTACACGGTCTTTTACCCAATCAATTGCATGAGTTTGGATATTTAAGTAAGTATGCGATTTGGATTTAACGGTAAATCCTTCGCGCTTGCTGCCTGGATCGATGCCAACCGCTATGGGTTGATAGTTGTGATTTGAAGGTTCTGCATTTAGTCGGATGCAAAATACTCCTTTTTTCCAGAATGGTGTTGCCTTGCCTGATTTGATCCAACGCTTAGCACGGGCGTTGGTAGTCGGCATTAACGGTCTATTTTCACTGTTGACAACGGGTACAAACATTTACGGTAAGTCCTATTTCTAGGTGTATATTTCCCTTCGCCACTGACTGCCAGAGCGGTTAAAAACTAGAGAGGCATTCTTAACGTCTTGCAGGATACCACTCCCAGGCAGTTCAGTCTGTCTTTTAAGGACGTAGGCTAGACACTGTTTTAGTCTTGAATCAAGAAGGTGGTGAGTCTTCCTCTTTCAAGCCCCACGCCTTGATAGCTGGGGTTAGTGACTGTCCAATTATTTAGTTTAGTTTAAGGAATAGTAGGGCGGGTTTGTATATATTGTCGATCGCTCAAATCGCCACCAAGCCAAAGCACGAAATATCGCACACTCAATCGCGCCTATTTTTTCACAGAATTGGTTGTCATTTCCAGCCCTGAAGGTGCTAGCTGCTTAAAAGTGTCGATCGGAATTCCCCAACTGTACTTACTCATCTGCTCTCGCAGCGCTGCATTCGGTTCAGTGCCATCTTTATACTGGTATGGGTCTCCCCACAGCGGGTAAGCGTGGACGCCGTTAACCCCCACCACCTCGCCGCGAACATTCAGCAGCGGCCCGCCGCTCATCCCTTTTTCAATCTCATTGGTGTAACCAATTTGATAGCCACCTTCCAAAGCTTTATCTAACACTCGCCAAACTTTGCCAGTTTTGAAGACAAATCCTCGGTCTTTTTGACCTTCTTCTGTCAAAGGAAACCCACCTGCAAATACTGCATCCTCAACTTTTGGTACGGCACCCGGCTTAGCAGTGGTATATTCAACGCTGCTAGTAAAGCGCAACAACGCCAAATCATTGCCTTTAAAATTAGCGTCTTTGACGAAGATTGCAGGGTAAATTTTATTATCTGGGGTTTGGATTTGGTAGGGAGCCTTGCCGGCTTTGAGGACGTGTTCGTTTGTCAGTACGGTGTACTGCGAACCCTGCTTGCGAATGGCGATTCCCGTTCCGGCAACTTGTCCAGACGATCGCACCCTAACAGCGATAGACTCAGCTTGTTGCTGCAATTGCTGTTGCGACATTTCGACTGGCATCTGTTTTAAGAAATTTTTGGCACGCGGAAGTTGTGCAGGCAAAATCATTGAGATGCCACTGATACAAGTTGCCAAGATTAGTGAACGCCAATCCATGTTTGTTTAGCTCGCAGTTTCTTTGCTACTTTTACCACAAACGCTCGTTGTCTGGTAGTTCGTTTTCAAACCATTGATTGAGATTGACGTTAGCAAAGCCATTTTCGTATGTTACCAGTTGCTTTTCCCCACTCAGGTAAAGCGGCTGCTTGGAGGCGCGGTTGCGGGTGTTGAGCATTTCTTCGAGAATCTGGTTGGCATTGTTGGGCCGGGGTACTGTCAGCACTATTGCTTCAGCACTCGAACAGTTCCCGCTACCTCTGACTCTATCGACGCACAATACTTGTTGACCATTGAAAGTCCCCGCTCTCATGAATCGGAGTTGACCGTTATCGTTAAACCGTTGAAATCTAGCCGATACGTCTTCGCAGCGCCGTTTGGGAGTCCAACCTGAACCGGAAAAAGCTTCATTGTTCCAAACTATCAGCGGTACGGGGCCTTTAGCGGCCGTGCGGACGATGGTTGCTGGTTTGCCTTCGCTAATCCCGCAGAAAAATTGATTTCTGGTTTGAGCTTGGCTCGGCTGCGAAAAAACACCCGATGTACCTATAACGATCGCTGCCGCGGCGAGCTTGCCAAATAAAGGTTGTCTCATTAGAGTAGCCTATATAGTTTTAATGATTGGAATTTTTTTTACGTTCTCTCCCGTTAAACTCGATCGAGTTCACAGGAGACCCCTTGCCGCACATAGTTTTTAAATCTTGCGACCCTTAACATTTTACTTTACATTATCAAATAATATTAGTCAATCTGCGTCCACCAAATTTTTGATAATTAGCTGCTACCTGTTCTGAGCCTCGCCGCAGCCCGCCCCACAATCATATTCAATCTTTTTTTTGTGGAACAGGCTTCTAGCCTGTTGTTGTGGAACAAGCTTCTAGCCTGTTGTTGTGGAACAAGCTTCTAGCCTGTTGTTGTGGAACAGGCTTCTAGCCTGTTGTTGTGGAACAAGCTTCTAGCCTGTTCGTTCGATCGCACTTCCCAGCATTCCGTCAACCATTTAAGTAATAATCCCGCGTTCCCTTCGCATTCATAGCTTCTCCGAGTCGTTGCAAACCGTACACGTAAGCAGCAGTTCTCATACAAACCGACAATTCCTGAGATTTTGTCCAAATTGCCTCAGTTTCCTCAACCATTTTGTGCTGCAACCGCTGATTGACTTCCTCCAGCGTCCAATAAAGCCCACTGCGATTTTGCACCCACTCAAAATAACTCACCGTCACGCCCCCGGCATTGACTAAAATATCCGGGAACACCTGAATTCCCCGCGCTTCCAAAATCAAATCAGCAGCAGAATCTATCGGCCCGTTTGCTACTTCAAAAATAAACTTAGCCTTGACATCATTGACATTTTGTGCAGTGATTTGATTCTCCAAAGCTGCTGGAACCAGCACGTCTACATCTAAGGCTAAAAGCTGCTCGTTTGTCAAGATTTCGTGTTCGACAATATTGCAGACAGAACCTTCGCAGTAAATAGCTTTGATACCTTTGTTAGCTTCTTTGAAGCGGCGGATGCTGGGAATATCCAGCCCTTGTTTCGCATGAATTCCCCCTTGGGAATCGCTGACAGCCACAACTTTGTAACCTGCTTTCCAGAGCAATTCTGCTAATTCGGCTCCGGCATTACCAAAACCTTGGACGGCTACCGTTGTCTCCCACGGAGTTCGGTTAAATTTGGGTAGGAGATTTTGAATTACAAAAAAAGCGCCGGTGGCGGTAGCGGTATCTCTGCCTAAACTGCCACCGATTGTCACTGGTTTACCTGTCACAACCGCCGGACTGAGCTGCCGCTTAATAATATTGTACTGATCCATCATCCAACCCATAATCATGGGATTGGTGTAGACATCCGGTGCGGGAATATCGACATCTGGGCCGATAAAATCTGCGATCGCATCTACGTAACCCCGACTCAATCTTTCCAATTCGAGTTTGGATAATTCTTTGGGATTGACTGTGATTCCGCCTTTGGCTCCTCCAAAGGGTATGTTGAGCACTGCACATTTAAATGTCATCCAAAATGCCAGTGATTGCACTTCATCGAGGGATACTTTCGGGTGGTAGCGCACTCCTCCTTTCGACGGGCCTCTGGTATCGTCGTAGCGCACTCGATAACCTTGGAAAATTCGCAGGGAACCGTCATCCATCCGCACGGGAATTGATACGATTAAACTGGATTTGGGATATTTGAGCCGCTCGCTAGTATCCTCGGAAAGGGATACATATTTTAAGGCTCGTTCTAGTCGGCGGCTGGCATCGGCAAATAATGATTCAGACATAAGAATAGTTGACAGTTGACAGTTGACAGTTGACAGTTGACAGTTGACCGAAGGAAGAAGCTAGAAGGAAGAGGAAAGACGGGAAAAGGAACAATGAAGAAGGAAGAAGGAAGAAGAAAGAGGGAAGATAGGAGAATAATTTGCCGGAAAGCTCTGGGTTAGGTGGTATTTTAAATTTAATTATTTTGGCTTAACTGCTGGTTTTTCGATACTTTCTAATTTAATCACGATCGCGGTTTGATTCTGGATAACTGCCTTCTACCTTCTACAATAACTGTATAAGTGGCTTCTGTCTGATTGTCGATCGACAATCTGGCAGTCCCAAGCAGCAATTCAGCAGATACAGTTAAAATAGAGGGTGATATTTAAGCTCAAGCAGCTATTTGAGGAGAGATCGCTCAAATCACCGCCAGCCACCAGGGGAATTATATTCTGAAATCTTCGACGCTTTAGCAAACGCTATAAACTAAATTATTATGATGGTTGGACTCCTAGCCGCGCTCTCTGCGTCTGCGGCGGGGGGTATGAGAATTGCCCTTCCCCTGCTGTTGATTGGTTTGTTGCGGATTGACAAACTTTGGTCAGAAATACCTCTATTGTCTCGCGTTCACCCCCAAGTGGTGATATCTATCTTGGTGAGTTGGTCGCTGTTGGAGGTATTTGCTTCTAAAACCTTTGTCGGACAGCGGGTGCTGCAAGTTGTGCAAATTATTTTTAGTCCTATTGTAGGAGCAATTATGGGAATTGCGATCGCTCAGGTAAGTGCGATCGACGAAATGATTCTTCACCCTGGGATGCTGTGCATCATTGGTATTGTCGGAGGTTTGCTGGCTTTAGTGCTGCAACTGGTACAAGCAGGATGGCTTTACCGACTACATATTTTACCGATTTGGGTGATTTTCCTGCAAGATGTTCTGTGTATTTCCTTGGTTTTGTTTGCCTTTGACGCCCCGAAAGAGGGTGCGTTAATTGCTATGCTGCTGCTGTGGTTGGCTATTCGCAGTTCTAAGGAGTGGTATTGCTGGTACAGAAGTCAGGGAGTACCGGGGGATGGGGGAAATCCCCGCCGCCACAAGCGCAATCCAGATTAATTTTTAAGTACGTAGTTGCGCTTGAGCGCTCTTTCTTAGGAATGATAATTAAATAACTTACAATCTTTATTGTTATTGTGGGATGGGCGTCCCGCCCGTCCAGAAAGGACGAGATCTTCTGGCCAATCCCACTTTCTTTGTGTAAATTATTTAATTCGCGATCGTTATATAAAAGCAAGAGTACCTTTCGGAGCGCTGAAGCGCAACTACGTACCTTTCGGAGCGCTGAAGCGCAACTACGTACCTTTCGGAGCGCTGAAGCGCAACTACGTACCTTTTATTCAATGAATTTAATCTCGATACAAAAACCGCCCTCTTGCGGTTTTTAGATGCGCGGGGCGGGTTTTATGTTGAGATTCTTTGTCTGCTGTTGGTTCGGATTGCAGGCTTCATCTGCACCTAAAGATCTAAAGCAAGCCGATCGAGTGTAGCGGGCCTTGACCCGTAATTAACTCGATCACTAATGCTATAAAACCAATCATTGCTACACGACCGTTCCAGACTTCCGCCCCCGTCGTCAAACCCCACTCCCACTGCTCTTGAGGGTACATTTTAACTTTCTTGGAAGGGCGTATCACATCCGCAAATTTAACGCTGGGAGATTCTATCGACTCGATTACTAAATCTGCCAAGGCTTCAATAAATACCGGATGAGTATTCAATGCAGGGACTCGGTAGAAATTTTCAATCCCCGACTCTTCTGCTAATTCTCGATACTCCATGTCAATTTCTTGCAGAGTCTCGATGTGCTCGGAAACAAAACTAATTGGAACTACCAACAAATCTTGAACTCCACTTTCTGCTAATTCGGTAATCGCTTCTTCGGTGTAAGGCTTGAGCCATTCCACCGGGCCAACCCGACTTTGGTAAGCTAGTGTATGTTCGTTCGATCGATTCAAATGTTCCATAATCAGACGAGTACAATCTTGAATCTCCCGCTGATATGGGTCTCCAGCCTCTTCTACGTAGCTGAGGGGGACGCCGTGGGCGCTGAAAAAGATGTGAACTCGATCGGGATTTGGACTGTTATCTAATTCTTGGGCGATCAATTCCGACATTGCCTGAAGGTAGCCTGGTCGGTGATACCAAGAAGGAATCGCGGTATATTCTATCTGGTTGAGATCTGGATCTTGGTTCCACATTTCTTCTAGCTGTCGGAAGCTAGAACCGCTGGTGCTGATCGAAAATTGAGGATACAATGGCAAGATTGCCAATTGTTCGATGCGATCGCGCTTTATTTTGGCGATCGCCTCTTCAGTAAAAGGATGCCAGTAACGCATCCCCACATATACTTTGGCATCTTGTCCCTTAGACTGCAAAAGTTCTTGCAGCGCCAAGCCTTGTTCTTCGGTAATCCGCCGCAAAGGAGAGCCGCCACCGATTTGGCGGTAGTTTTCCTGGGATTTTTTAAAACGCAGAGTCGAAATCAACCAGGCGAGCGGTTTCTGCATCCACGGAAACGGAATGCGAATGATTTCCGGGTCAGCGAACAAGTTGAACAGGAAAGGACGGACATCCTCGATTTGATCGGGCCCGCCCAAGTTTAATAGTAATACTCCTACACGGCCCATAGCGGTTACGCCTCTCCCATCGTCTCAGTTCTGTTAGTTATTTTTATCATATAACTTAATAATATCTTAAGTCGATAGCAAGATATACATAATTTTGAATATGGCAACAATTTTGAGAGATTTAAGTTATAGGTATCAGTGGCTGTACGATGCGATCGCGCGTCTGGCTGCTTTGAGCGTAGGTGGCGAAACTCGTTTTAGGCAGCTAGCCTTGGAAAATGTGACCCTGGGCGCGAAAACTAAAGTTTTAGACCTTTGTTGCGGTAGCGGTCAAACTACGCAATTTCTCGTGCAATATTCCCAGGATGTCACAGGACTTGACGCTTCACCATTATCGCTGCAACGGGCAAGAAAAAATGTGCGGCGTTGCTGAATCAGGGTATGAGACGAGAAAAAATGCGAGATTGGAGCCGAAAATGATTTCTGGGATTTTGATTGGGAATTGGAACATCTCCAAATT
>NZ_JAEQCE010000147.1:0-16796 GCF_020738665.1 Microcoleus sp. PH2017_08_TRC_O_A | reverse complement strand
CAACTACGTACCTAAGAGCGCTGAAGCGCAACTACGTACCTAAGAGCGCTGAAGCGCAACTACGTACCTAAGAGCGCTGAAGCGCAACTACGTACCTTTGTTTAAGTGGATTTTTCTGTTTGTAGTGGCGCAGACAACAGGGCTCAAGCGCAACTACAAACCTGTTGATTAGCGGAAGGGTGGCGAGTACAGTAAACCGCCATCTTTCCAGAGTTTGTTTTGACCCCGGTCTAACTTAAGTGTACTTTTCGGGCCGAGGTTGCGATCGTACATTTCCCCGTAATTCCCCACTTTCTTCACAACGCGGACAGCGTAGTCGTTCGGGAGTCCGAAACCTTTACCTAAATCTCCTTCTTTTCCTAGCAAACGTTTGACGTTTGGGTCTGTAGTGCTGGCGACAGTTTGGTCTACATTTCCTGAATTAATTCCTAAATCTTCAGCTTCAATCGCCGCAAAAATAATCCATCTCACCGCATCCGACCATTTCGGATCGCCGCTTTTCACCGCTGGGGCTAACGGTTCTTTTGACATTACGATCGGCAAAACAACATTATTCTCAGGATTCGGTAGAGTTGTGCGCTTCGACACGAGTTGCGATCGATCGGCTGTAACACCTTGACAGCGACCTTCTTGATAAGTGCCAAAGGTAGTATTCGCATCTTCAAACACCACAGGAGTGTATTTAACTCCTAATTTTCGCATTTGGTCGGACAAATTTTGTTCGGTACTCGTACCTGTCTGCACGCAGATAGATTTGCCCGCAAAATCTTTTAAACTTTTAATGCCGCTATCTTTTTTGACCATGATGCTTTGAGAGTCATAAAAGATTATCGGGGCAAATTCCAAGCCGGTAGTGCTGTCGCGACTCGCCGTGTAGGTGGTATTTCGGCTGAGAATATCGATTTCTCCAGCCTGCAAAACTGTAAACCTATCTTTGGCGTTGAGCTTTCGGTATTCGACTTTTTCGGGATCGTCAAATATAGCCGCAGCGATCGCCCTGCAAACATCTACATCCAAGCCGGAGTATTTGCCTTTTTCGTCTACAAAGCTAAAACCCGGCAGTTCGCCACTAACGCCGCAAATCAATTTGCCGCGGCTGACAATTGTATCTATGCGACTCGGGCCTTGTTGCGATTTGCCTTCAGCAGTGGTGGCTGGTGTTTGACCGACTTGTGCCGATCGATCCCTACAAGATGCCAGCGGTGCCACAAACAACACACTTGCCAGCAACAGAAATCCCAATTTACGCATACATTTTACCAGTAGAACACTTTCTCGACGATCCTAACTTGTCGGTGTCGAGAACTGTTGCGATCGGCAATCTAGAAAACCTCACCATTTCAAATTAACCATTCTCAACCCGGTGTCGCACCCTGAAAAGCGCACCGGCTAACCGCCTATTATTTTTTTGCCCGCTGCGGGCGATCGACCTTTCCTGTAATATTTATCCAATTTTGATTTAATGCGCTCAGAACCGCTCTGGTGCTAGGCGCTGCTCGGCTAAATCGCGGATTAGCGACAGCCGAGACTCGATGTACTCGTTCAACAAATCTGTTTCGTTGCCATTGAGCGCAGAGTTCATCTTCAATTGCTTCAGCAGCCACTGTACCAGGGTTGCATCGTCCAAATTGACTAACAGAGTCGCTTGGGTAGTTTCAATTAAAGACCAGAGTTGGCGTAACATGACTGGAGTCATAAAACCTCGTTGAGCGTAAATACGCACTTAGTGGGCTGGCTGGGCGATGGGTTGGTCTTAGTGTTTCAAGCCGATAGACGAAAAGTAGCCGTCTTGTCATCGGCTTAATGATTATTTTATATTTGACCACAATAACTTAATATAGTAGTGTCAAAAGCTACAACACACAAGATGTTATAAAGGGTATGAAAAAAATAAGTTAAAAATCCCCAAGCTTTGTCGATACTGGTTTCTATGACTGGCATATTTAGCCTTTCATACCGTAAATCAGCAACGCCGAATTTCCAATCTCGTCACATAGAGATAAATATCTTGATAAATTTTTAAGAATCTTTACATAAAGACCGGGCGGTTGAAACCGCGTCTACACAAACAAAACCCGCCGACGCGGGTTGAAGAGTCGTAGCGTAGCGGGGATCCATCCATCGCACGCACATTCTCTCAAATTCCATATTTCTTAGTCCGCGGAGGCGGACATCGTTTGTGTAGATGCGGTTTCCAACCGCCGTCCTGAGAAAATTGAGCGATTAAGCAGAGTCCGCGGAGGCGGACATCGTTTGTGTAGATGCGGTTTCCAACCGCCGTCCTGAGAAAATTGAGCGATTAAGCAGATAATTCAGCAGCGGCCAACTTTTTAACCCCCGCTAGAATTATTTCTAATTCAGCGATGATTTTCGTAGCGCCCTCCAAATCGTTGGATTCGGCCAGAGTTTGAAGCTGAGCAGCCATCTGGGGCATTAACCGCACCGCCGCCGTAGCGCTGACACCTTTAATTTGATGCGCGCGGCGGGCCAGTGTCTCCAAGTCTCCCGAGGCGATCGCACTTTTAGCAGATTCTAAATAACTGCCAGTATCCACCACAAAAGCTTGCAGTATTTCCCGCTCAAAATCTAAATCAGTGCCGGCAATTTCGTGCAAGCGTGCCATATCAACTACGCATTCTAGATCCGAAGCAGAGTTTTGGACTTCCTCACCCTTAAACTGAGGAATTTCAACTTTTAACTGTACCGACCAATTTTCTAGTACAGATTTTAACTTTTCGATGGAAATAGGTTTGCTAATATAATCATCCATACCCGCCGCCAGACACTTTTCCCGATCGCCCTTCAAAGCATTTGCCGTCATCGCAATCACCACCGTCTTGCGATCGGGCTCCCTCGAACCAGCAGCAGTGCCTGTCGCTTCCATGCGGCGCAATTCCAGCGTAGCTTCGTAACCGTCCAAAATCGGCATCTGACAGTCCATCAGCACAATGTCATACTTTTTGATAGCCAGCATCGATAGCGCCTCAGCGCCGTTATTTGCCACATCCGTCGCACATCCCAAAACCTTGAGTTGATTCAGACCAACTTTTTGATTGATCGGAGTATCTTCAACTAACAAAATCTTTAAGCTAGCTAACTCCCGGTTGTCAATAGAGGAGTCTGGATTTGTCGTTGGATTTGCCAGCCGTGAGTCAACCACTGCACCCGGGGCGATCGCATTTACCAAACACTCAAACAGCCGGTGAGCTTTCACAGGTTTAGTTAAATAACCGCTAAAACCAATATCTACCAAACGTTTAGCCTCCGATGTCTGAGTAATTGAAGTCAGCACCACCCAATGCGTCTGCTGCATTGCCGGCTCAGCAATCATCAAACGTTCCAGACTTCCCGCCACCATTTCCGGCAACTGAATATCAACCAAAATGATATCGTAAGGGGATTTTATGCTGACAGCTTTGTACAGAGATGCGATCGCCATCCAACCATTCTCAACCTCATCAACTTCCATCCCCCACAAAACAGCCATTCTCAGCAGCACTTTTCGCACTGTGGGCTTGTCGCTAGCAACTAACATTTTCTGCCCCGCCAGCACCGTTTGCAAATTCACTGAGCACGCTGTCCCAGCCCCAGTTAAATTTTCCTTAAGTGCCGGCACAGTAAACCAAAAAGTCGAGCCTTTACCGGGGGTACTTTCCACACCAATTTTACCCCCTAGCAGCTCCACCAACTGCTTAGAAATAGCCAGACCCAAACCTGTTCCACCGTACTTTCTCGTAGTAGAAGCATCAACTTGAGTAAAAGATTGAAACAGCTTTTTTTGGTCTTCGGCAGCAATCCCAATCCCTGTATCTGTGACCTTGAACAGTAGGAATAGCGAGCGATTGATTCCTAGTTTTAATGGTTGGATATTCTCTAATTTTTTCTGGTCGTCGCTGGCTGCCAATATCCCAGGAATCCTGCCAGTTGAAACCTCAATTACTATTTCTCCTGCTTCCGTGAACTTAATCGCATTGTTAATTAAATTAGTGAGGATTTGCCGCAATCGTGCTGCATCCCCTTTAATTTGCAGCGGCACGTCGGTATCAATCAGCGCCACCAATTCTATACCTTTAGTTTGTGCGGGAGTTGCCAACAAATCCAGCACTTCATCCAGACAGATACTGAGGTCAAATTCGATGGTTTCTAAGCGCATTTCTCCAGCTTCCAGTTTGGAAAGGTCAAGAATATCGTTAATGATGGACAGCAAATTTTGACCGCTGAGTTTCAGCGTCTGCACAAAGTCTAGCTGTTCGGGAGTAAGATTTGTTTTCAGCAGCAAATCTGTCATCCCCATCACTCCATTCATCGGAGTGCGGATTTCGTGACTCATATTTGCTAAAAATAGTGACTTCATTCGAGACGCTTCCAAAGCGGCTTCTCGGGCTTGCTGCGCTTGCTCAAACAGAGTAGATTGCTGAATGGCGATCGCCAACTGCACGCTCAACCTTCCCAGCAAATCCACCTCAGAATCAGTCCAAGCGCGCGGGGCACTGCACTGGTGGGCAACCAGCAACCCCCACAACCGATTTTGACGCTTGTCCAAACTCTCGATCTGCGACTTAATTCTAGGAGTTTCTGGCGAATATTCTATTGCTAATTCCTGACTTTCGTCGCCGATAAAAATTGGTACAACTAAATTAGCCCTTACCTGCAATTTCACCAGTAAATCTCGGTGAATCTGGCTCAAATTAGCATTATAAATATCTTCAACTGCTTGAATCTTGCCAGCCCGGTACATCGCTTTGTAACTTTCCCCAAAAGATTTTTCCTGAAGTTTTCTGCCCAGCATAGGCATCCAATCAGATCCTACAGATTCGACAACCACAATCCCTGTGTCATCGGAATCAAAACGATAAATTACCGTGCGATCGGTTGCCAGTAATTGCCGTACCTCTTGTACAGCCGTGCTCAGAGTTTGAGTGAGGTTGAGAGACTGTCGCACTCGCTGGGCGATCGCCGAAACTAGCCGTTCCTGTTCTGCCTGTTCCAGCAGCATTCTTTCAGCTTGCTTGCGTTCTGTGACATCGCGAATTACCGCAGCAAAGCACAGCGGTTCGCTGGTTTGAGGGTGCTTGACCAGAAAAGCATTCATCACAACATCAATGTGTTTTCCAGTACGCAAGTGCTGCATTTTACCTTCTCCTTGCCACTGGCCCTGACTGATAATTTTTGGCAAAATCTCTTGACTAAATTCCTGTTTAAAAGTTTCGCCGATATAATCCCATATTTCCGTATAAAGCAATTCCGAAATATTCTCTATTCCCACCAGTTTTCGTCCGGCTTCATTAACAAACAGCGTTTGCCCTTCGAGAGTAGCCATACCAATAAAATCGCTGCTATTTTCAATCAGCGACACAAATTTTTGTCGTTCTTCTTCACCTTTTTTGCGTTCAGTAATATCGCGCTTAACGCAGACGTGACAAATTATATCGCCGCTGTTGTTAATCACAGAGTATGCCGCCACCTCGATCGCCAGCGTGCGACCTTTTTTAGTAAAGTTAGTAATTTCGCCCCGAAAAGTTCCAGTTTTCGCTAAACTTTTGGAAATCGCAGAAAAGCGTTCCCCCGCCACCAGCGGCGGCGTTTCTATTTCTAATTCGGCGTCTGTATATTCTAATAGCGATTGGTGAGCGCGATTTTGTTCCAGGAAAAACCCATCAGCATCGATAATCACCATCGCATCGTTGGAGTTTAAAAATATTTCTCGGTAAAGTTTGAGTTTTTCCTCAGCTAGCTTGCGTTCGGTGATGTCCCTTTTGACGCTGACATAACAAACTACTTCCCCAGCATCATTGAGAACCGCAAAAGCCGAAAGTTCCACCTCAACTATTCCCCCTTGCAAATCCTTAACACAGGTCATTTCGCCTCGGTAACTCCCTGTTGCGACCAAGATTTGCAGCACCGATGTAAATATCTCTTCTCCCATATGAATTGCAGGGGTTTTACCCCACAATTTGGATACACTGTAACCCAGCAAAGCCGTGTGAGCTTGATTTGTTTCCAAATAATAGCCTTGCGGGTCTAAAATGGCGATCGCATCGTTAGACTTTAAAAATATTTCTTGATAAAGTTGCAGTTTTAACTCAGCTTGTTTGCGATCGCTAATATCCGTGAACAAGCCATAATAAACTATCTCTCCCGATCCTTGCATTTCCGGTTGTGCAGCCCCTTGAATCCATTTAAGTTTTCCAGAGGGAGTGATAATTCTGCCTTCCCACCGCCAAGGCTGCAAATTTTCCGCAGCCAGCCTTACCGAGTTCCGAAAATCATCTCTATCTTCGGGATGAATCATGTCAACAATTGCACGAATATCCTGCTGAGCCACCTCCGGTTCTATTTCATACAATTCTCGGCAGCCCGCGCTCACAAACGAGAAGGCTATCGAGCCATCTAGATGCAAGTCAACTTGATATACCGTACCGGGTACGCTAGCAGTAATTTTTTGCAGTTTGGCTTGGCTTTGATTCCGGGCTTCATCTGTCGCCTGCAATTGAGCAATCTCCCGAGAAATACCCAAAATCCCAAATATACTGCCATCCGCATCGCGCAGGGGCAGTTTTTGCGTGTCAAAGACCTGCTGTTTGCCACCTGCACAGGCGATCGCCTGGTAGGGATTGCGAACCGTCTCCCCCCCCAGCACAGCCCGATCGTCCTCGCGAATGCCTCTAATTGAGCCGTGGCGATCGCCAAATACTGCTGGTTCTGAGAAACCTAATTCGATATCATCTTTGCCAATAATTTCTTCAACCTTTTTCCCCAAATATGCAGCAAAACTTTGATTGACAAAAATGTATCTAAAATTTCGATCTTTCGCAAAAACTCTATCCGGCGCACCGTCCATTAAAGCCCGCAACAATAGCTCTTGGCTTGACCCATCTAGAGCAAAATTATTTTGAACAGTTCCCTTGACATCCGTCTGTTTAGCTGCTAAATTAGTTAACGATTTAACACAAATTTGAGCGACAGTGTGGAGCAAACAAAGGTGTTCAAAATTAAAAGCAGTTCCCTGCTCTGCACCGATGAAAAATACTCCCAACAATTCTTCACTGTCCTCCGGGTTAGCCGGTGCCATCAACACCGACTTAAACTGAGCAATTGGCCCGCCAGCGATGTTGTACGCCCAGTCTCGACTTCCGGCCAGCCATTGGGTGCGAGTAGCTTGCAAGCAGGCTGCTATTTCAGATTTGACCGATTCAGTTAACGGGTGTAAGTGTTGCAGGTAGATGCGATCGTCCGGTAGAGTTAAAAGTGTGATCGTCTCAGCAGGAATCAGGCGCCCGAGATGTGCCAGACAAGCAGACCAAATTTCATCAGCAACCGCAGCAAGTTGTACATTCTCCGTAAGTTCGTTGAGAACTTGCAGTTCCAAGGTACGCTGGCGGACTTTGGCCTTGAGGCTGGCGGCTAGGATTTGCATAGTGCTCACCACACTGGTTTCCTTATATTATAATTATTCATCTTCAAAGTTTTTTAAACAATCATCTTAAAATACATCCGGCAAAAAGACAACTTTTTTATATTTATATAACTTTTAATTGCTAAAAAACCAAAAGCGCGATCGGGAGCGAAGCGACACCGCAAGGCACCTGCTTCGCTCCAGCAGCGAGGTTTAAAGGCGAAATTATCCCATTAAAATCACGTTATCGATCACGTGAATGACACCGTTGTCAGCTTCGATATCGGCCGCGACAACAGTAGCATTCTTCACCTCAAAACCGTCTGAACAATCAATTTTAATCGGCGAACCTTCTAAGGAAGTAACAAAACCGAGTTTTGCCAAATCTGCCTTCATAAACTTGCCGGAGACGACGTGAAACATCAAAATCCTGCTCAGTTGGGGGACATTCTGCACTAGGGTTGTGATAGTTCCCGGTGGCAATTTCGCAAAAGCATCGTCAGTAGGTGCAAAGACAGTGAAAGGGCCCGGACTTTTGAGCGCATCTACTAAATTAGCTACTTGCACCGCCGTTACCAGGGTTTGGAACGAACCCGCACCTACGGCAATATCAACAATATCAGGCATTTGGTTCTACCTCGTTTGGCAAAAAAGTTCTATTAAGTATCGTAAACTGATGCGTGCAACAATACCTACTGTATTTGTTGAAAATTTTGTAATTCGTTTGATCGTTCGGACTTCAGTCCTCTCTTTTTTTGCGGACTGAAGTCCTCACTACGAACCTAATAATGGTTATTTTACACATAAAATTACTAACCAATTTGCACTTTAACGGCGCGATACTTTGAAATTGCTACAAGACTGCTTGCGGTTGGGATACCAAGATCTCTGTTGCTAAATCTGCTATTTCAGAATTTAGGTTTTCTTCCTTGTAAATGCTGAAACTGCCGTACAAAATTGAAATTTCAAAAATGTCTGTAGTAATTACAGCAGGCTTGCGGTGTTCCGGTTCGCCCAAAGAAATTCCTAAAAATTCTGCTTCAAGTTCGCCAACTTCCTCTTCATCGTGTACAGTCCACCCGATATCGCGACAGTCCTTAAATGCCAGAACATAAGGCAATCTTTCTTCTGGATTGTAGACGCATTCGATCGATACCTCGTTTCCCCACGAAGAGACCTTGACATTGGTAATTAAAGATGTAAAACCACCCAAACCAAGTAAGTTATAGTCATCCTTCCAATCATTCATTTAATTTTTCTCCCGTATTGTGAGTACCTGGAATGAAATTGCCAAATTCGTCTCGCGTTCGCAATAAATGACCATCTCGATCGAGACGGAAACCTTTGTTGATATTTCTGCCGTCTGAGGCATATTTCGGTGCTGGCGTTCTAATCACTTCACCGTTAGGACGGATCGCGAGTGTTGACTTATCCAGAAATTTATATGCAACATAGCCATCTCTAGTAGTTCTGATTTCTGCACCCAGTCCACGCAAAAAGTCATCGACTTCTTGGCGAGTCATTCCGGTTAAGTCTCCAAATTCCGATGCAGTTCCATTTCATCCAACTCCCTAGTTCAACTTTGACTACGCGGTTCTTTTCCGCTTCCGCTTTAGGCAAAGTCAGGTTTAAAACCCCATTTTTGTACTCAGCTTGTACGCTGTCATTTTGAACTCGTGCAGGTAGGGGAATCACCCGGCGGAAGGAACCGTAAGCTTCCATGCCCGGAATTTCTAACTTAAGGTGGATGGCTTCAGGAGTGATTTTAGATTTTAGAGGCGACCCCACGGATAAATTCGGGGGAAGAGAGGATTTTAGATTTTCGATTTGGGATTGATTCCACGGATAAATCACGTGGCGGATACCACCTGTGAAATTCTTGGTCATCGAGTTCGGCGGCCGGTACAAAAGCCACACCGTTAGATGCGCGATCGGTTGCCGGAGTTAAGCTATCAAACAACCGATTCATTTCTCGCTGCAAGGAGTCCATTTCCCGCAAAGGTTCCCAACGAATAAGTGCCATAATTGATACCTCAAATCTCTTAAGTTTCTAAAGGTTGAGAAACACTTGATTCAACCTGTATCTAATATATTTAAGATCCAGAAACTGTGGGATGCGGTTTTCTGGAATTTGCCGATCGCATTTCCGAACATTTGCGATGGTTAATGCTGAGCCAGCCCAACAATTTTAGATTTTAGATTTTAGATTTTAGATTTTAGCAGTGACTCGACTGATGAATCTGGTAGCTGGAACTGAACTCTCTCATTTTGGCTCTCCACGACTCCTGTGGGAAAGCAAGTATCCGTTTTTAGGCGAAGTCAGTCGATTTAAGATTTGACTCCACTGCTGAATCAAAGGACGAGGAAATTCCATCTAGAATTTTTCGCAGCAGGCGGCGCGATTCAAGCGCAGCGCAACCCAACAATTTGAGATTTTAGATGCGCGATCGAGAATTCCCCACCTAAAATCTCAAATCCCAGATTTCAAATAGAAACACCATTAACCCCACCGTGAATGCTGATAAGAAGCGTAGGTATCAAACAAAGCACCCACTAAACTAAAAGCTAGACCAATCACCAAAAATCCCTGGAGAGGACAGCCGCTGCCGAAAGTGGCTAAAAACTGCAAAATCTGGTCTTCTCCAGAACGACCGACTGCTTGCAAAGCAGGCACAAGACCGATCAACGAAAAGCTAGTCAATCCCGCGCCGATTAACAATAAGGGAGCGACAAAGCTCAAGAGGCCCGTCAGCAGTAAAGAGCGAAGAAAATTAGGAAATATGCTCATAAGAGTCAGTAAATTCAGCTAAACTGCCGAAAGGTGCAAGTAAAATAAACTTGTCCTTTTCTACGATAGGCAGCGATCGCCCTCAGTGGCCAATTCTGTCAGAAATCTTAAATCTTAGAGAAGAAACTTGTTTAAGATTTGTAGATAGATTTCATTTTTGCAGTTGTTCTACAGTCAAAGTCCCTTGAGCACAACTACACCATCAAGCCTCAGTTTGTGGAGTCAGCGGTTACTGGCAGCCATTTTATTGGGCGGCCAAGTCATGCTGCACTTGCTAACTCGCAAAATTAACCGTCGCAACACCCTTGACCAAATGGCAGCAGTTGGCCCGGAATCGCTGCTGATTTCTTTGCTGACTGCGGGTTTTGTCGGCATGGTATTTACGGTTCAGGTAGCCAGGGAGTTTATTAACCTCGGTGCCGGTAATGTCGTCGGTGGCGTTTTGGCTTTGTCTTTGACTCGCGAACTCGGCCCGGTGTTAACAGCCGTAATCGTTACGGGACGGGTTGGTTCGGCTTTTGCTGCGGAAATTGGCACGATGCAAGTCACAGAGCAGATAGATGCCATGCTGATGCTCAGAACAGACCCGATCGACTATTTAGTAATTCCCCGCGTTTTAGCTTGCTGCTTGATGCTGCCAATTCTGACAATATTGTCCCTCGTCACGGGCATCGCCGGCGGGATGCTGATTGCGACGACAATGTACGGCATCTCTCAAAATGTGTTTTTAGAATCAGTCCGCCATTTCCTGAGTCTGTGGGACATTTGCAGCGCTGCTATTAAGGCTTTTGTGTTCGGTGGTTTGATTGCTGTCATCGGCACTAGCTGGGGTTTGACGACTACCGGCGGCGCCAAAGGCGTCGGCCAATCGACTACCACAGCGGTGGTGACGGCTTTGCTGGCTATTTTTATTGTTAACTTTTTCCTGACTTGGCTGATGTTTCAGGGTACTGGCTCTAGCGTACTCAAAGGCTTGTAAGCTAGGAAATGGATAAAATATAAATAATTGGCAACATTACTTTACTACCCCCTGATTTAAACCCGTGACTACAACTACCTCTGGGACTGCGCCCACAGATACGATCGAACTTGCACCGAGTTATGCGATTCCCCTAGTGCTGGTACTGGCCTCTGTACCGCTGCTGTTCGTGCAGAAGTGGGTGAGTTTGCCACTTTCGGTGTTCGGCTTGTTTCTGATGTACCAAGCCGCCACTATCCGGCTACAGTTTACTCCAACGGATTTGGACATTTATCGATCGCAAAACTTAATCCGCCAATTTCCTTACCGACAATGGCAAAATTGGCGGATATTTTGGCCCGCAGTGCCGATTTTGTTCTATTTCAAAGAAATTAACAGCATTCACTTTCTGCCGGTTCTGTTCGATCGTAAAATGCTACAGACCTGCTTAGAACAGCGCTGTCCCCGTCAAGACTAAACAAGTTGTTAATTTTAAATTTTTAACTTCTTCTGTGCCCCACGCCGAACAAATTTCCTATGAATTCAGACGAATCTCCCACCCAAAAACCGCAATCGCAACCAGCCGCTGATGGCGAACCAAATTTGCCCGTGAATGAGACGGAAAACCAATTGCCATCTCAAATACAGGAATTGTCGATCGCCCAAAACGATCTCACATCGCAAATTCCTCCCGAAATAGACCCCTGGGACGAGGAAAATCCCCAAATCACCCCTGTGGTGGACGAAGCGGGCGCGATCGCCCAAAGTTCGCCAGAAACTGAGGATAGCGAATCTGAAAGTGCGATCGATCGAATCGAACCCGAAACAGACTCCCAGCCAACAGCAACCGCAGAAACGGTAACGCCCGTACCAGAAAATGTTACCGAAAGTTTGGCAAATAGAGTCAAAGCATTGCAACAGCAAGAACAAGATTTGACCGCCAGAATTGCCAGCTTGGAAGCCGACAAAACTAAGGCGTTAGAAGCCTTGGGCGAGGCTCAAGCATCGATCGGGCGTTTGGTACAAGACGGCTTGATACAGCTAGATCATCGCAAACAAGCGCTGCAAATTGAAGTAGAAAAACTCGAACGCAGGCGCGATCGAATTCAAAAGGAAATGCGAACTACTTTCGCCGGAGTTTCCCAAGATTTAGCAATCAGAGTTCAAGGTTTCAAAGACTATCTAGTCGGCAGTTTGCAGGATTTAGCAGCTACCGCCGAACTCTTAGATATGACGCCGCCGGTGCAAGAAACTTCCAAGCAAATCTCTGTTGAGGAGTCTCAATCCTCTTCCCCGGTAAATCCCAGATTTGCTGAACAAGGATTTCAAGAACAAGCCAAACAAATTCGCCGCACCCTAGACCAATATCGCACTCTCCCCGACTATTACGGCCCGCCTTGGCAACTCCGGCGCACTTTTGAACCCATCCACGCCGAACGAGTTTCTAACTGGTTTTTCACCCAAGGAGGAAGAGGTGCATTGCGAACTATGGGTTCGCGGTTGCAAAATATCTTGATTAGTTCGACGATTATTTCTGTACTCAGAAGCGTCTACGGCCCACGGGTGCGGACATTGGTGCTCGCGAACAGTCCCGAACGTTTGGGTGAGTGGCGCCGGGGTTTGCAGGATTGTTTGGGGATTACTCGCACCGATTTTGGCCCGGAACGTGGCATTATTATGTTTGAGTCTGCGGAGGCTTTGGCCCAAAAAGCCGATCGACTCGTGAGAGATGGTAAGTTGCCTTTAATTGTGATAGACGAAACAGAAGATTTAATCAGTTTGTCGATGCTGCAATTTCCGCTGTGGTTGGCCTTTGCTTCCGATCCGCAAACTTTAACGACTTCTAAGGATTTTTAAAGAAGGAAGAAGGAAGAAGGAAGAAGGAAGAAGGAAGAAAAGACATCTTCAGAAATTAGTTTTAATTTCTTGCTATCCAATAACTAAAAATTAATTTAGGGAGATGTCAGAGGGCGGGAGATTAAAGAATAATCGTTAAGTTTGTAGTGAGGACTTTAGTCCTCAAAAGTAATGAAAGAGGGAATTTATTATGGGTGTGTGGTTGAGTTTAAATGCAGCATTGTTAATCGCAGCTTACTTGCTGGGTTCGATTCCAACTGGGTACGCTTTGGGTAAATGGATGCTGGGGATTGATATTCGGGAAGTAGGTTCTGGTTCGACGGGGGCGACTAATGTACTCAGGACTTTGGGGAAGGGGCCGGGGTTGGCGGTGTTGCTGGTTGATGTGTTGAAGGGCGTAAGTGCGATCGCTCTGATCCGCTACATCTACTCTCTAGAGTTTACCAGTCAGCTCGCGATCGGCGCCCATTTAGAAAATACAGCAACAGTCATTCCTTGGATGGCAACTTTAGCGGGTTTATTTGCAGTTTTGGGCCACAGCAAATCAATCTGGCTGGGATTTACCGGCGGCAAATCTGTGGCGACGAGTTTGGGAGTTTTGCTCGGTTTGTACTGGCCAGTTGGGTTGGGAACTTTCGGAATTTTTGGAATAGTTTTTGCGGTGTCGCGAATTGTTTCTTTGAGTTCGATTGTCGGATCAATTAGCGTAGCTGGATTGATGTTTGTGTTAAATCAGCCGCTAGCTTATGTATTGTTTGGACTGGCGGGCGGCGTATTTGTAATCGTGCGGCACCGCAGCAATATTCAGCGTCTGTTGAACGGTACTGAACCGAAAATTGGACAGAAATTGGAAACAGCAGCTAGCGAGTAATTAGACCAGAGTGCGATCGCTTTTTATATCGTTTCTGCTGTCATAGGAATAATATCATTCCGAATGCAGTGTGAGCTTAATATAGCCTTTCTCAAATAAATGAGGTATGCCCAATCCCTCCGCTTCGCTTCGCCCAATCCCTCCGCTTCGCCCTATTTGGTCAATGCCCATACCCTATGAGCACCGCACTGTTACTTAGAAAGGCTATATCTCGCGGCTGTCATCCTCGCGAGCGAGGAGAATCGCACTGTGGTATAATTCCCTAGTTAGCGGATTAGATATCAATTAGTCCCCATAACAGACCGCAATTCCAGCACAAATCCGGGCAAAATATCTTCCCCTGAGAGCGTAACAGGAGACTGCAATATTTCTATTTCTCGATCGCTCCTATAAATCTCCACACTCCGGGTTTGCGGGTCAATCAACCACCCCAAACAAGCGCCATTTTCCCGATATTCCTGCATTTTTTCTCGCGTTTCTTTGATAGAATCAGTAGGAGAGCGCAATTCCACAACAAAATCAGGACACAGTGGGGGAAATTTTCTTCTTTCCTCAGCAGTTAAAGCTTCCCACCTTTCGCGTTTTACCCAAGAAGCATCGGGAGAGCGATTACCACCATTTGGCAGTTTAAAGCAAGTAGAAGAATCAAAAGCAATTCCTAAATTTGGATTTCGGCGACTCCAGGATTGCAGTTGATAGGATAAATCCATATTGCGATTTCCCGTTTCTCCTCCCGTCGGTGGAACCATCAGCAGTTCTCCTTTGGCATTTCGTTCAAATTTATAATCGCGGTGATGTTGGCACAGTTCGTAAAACTGATCGTCTGTTAACTCGATCCACGGACTTAAATCTAATTTTAAAGTCATCATGGCATTAACACCTATTTCCCTAATTCTTGAGAGCGCAAACAAGCTGCTTTCACTGCTTCGATCGCGGCAGAACGAAAGCCACTGCTCTCTAATTTAGCAATTCCGGCAATAGTTGTGCCGCCGGGACTTGTCACCCGATCTTTCAATTCTGCTGGGTGCATCCCCGTTTCTTGCAATAGCTTCGCTGTACCGAATACTGTTTGGATGGCTAATTGGGAGGCGATCGCCCGCGGCAGTCCAGCACAAACTCCGCCATCTGTCAAGGCTTCGATAAAAATCGCCACATAACCAGGGCCGGAACCCGAAAGCCCTGTCACCGCATCCAGCATACTTTCGGGCACTTCGACCACTTCTCCCACAGCCTCAAAGATCCGCTTTACCAATTCTAAATCGGCTGGTTGCACAAGTTTTCCTGGGGCGATCGCACTCATTCCCGCGCCTACCGTTGCCGGAGTATTTGGCATCACCCGCAGCACTACTCGCCCCGGAAACGCTGCTTCGAGCTTGCTCAGGGGAACTCCTGCCAAAATCGACACGATCGCAGCTTCTGGCTGAGAATTAGCTGTTTCTCCATTATTTGCTTGTTGGCGATCGATCCCCACGGCCAATTCCAAAGCTACTTTCTCAAAAATTTGCGGTTTAATCGCCAAAAACAGCACTTCTGTAGCGGTAGCAACTTCTAGATTGCTGGCTGTTGTTCCAATTCCGTAGGTTGCCGTCAAAAATTCGCGCCGTTGCGGTTGCGGATCGCTCACCAATATTTCTGATGGTAAATAAACTTTTTGTGCTATTAAGCGGGATAAGAGAGCTTCTCCCATTACTCCGCCGCCGATCGTACCAAATTTTATCATAGTTATTGGTTATTAGTTATTGGTTATTGGTTATTGGTTATTGGTTATTGGTTATTGGTTATTAGTTATTAGTTATTAGTTATTGGTTATTGGTTATTAGTTATTAGTTATTAGTTATTAGTTATTAGTTATTAGTTATTAGTTAACAGTGCGTTGTTTGTAGGATGCGTCACTTTCGACTATCTAAAACTTCCATTTCTCATCTGGTAGCGACGCACCTTACTATACTGGTTTTTTGAATGAATTTCTGTCAACAACTTTTGGAGTCAACTGTCAACAGCCAACAGCTTTCGGAATCAACTGTCAACTGTCAACTGTCAACTGACTACTGAGCCATTTGAGCTTGTTCAGCCGGCCAGACTGTCGGTGCGGGAGCAGCCGCAGCAGGGCGCGGGCGGCCTTGAGCTGGGGGCACTTCGTGAACCACACCAGACTGAGTTCTTACTTGCACGCAGCTAGGCGTAAACAAGAAAATGCTTTCGCCAATACGCTCTTGATGACCGTCAAGGGCATAAGTACCGCCCGCCACAAAGTCCACAGCTCTTTGCGCTTGGTCTGGATCCATCACCGTTAGGTTCAAAACAACAGATTTGCGTTCTTTAAGAGCTCGAATTGCTGCCGGCATCTCTTCAAAAGTGCGCGGCTCCATTACTACTACTTCCGAAATCCCGTTCATAGATCCAGGCATTCCAATCACGTTATTCATTACTGATCCTACTCCCCCGGTTGGTGCAACAACATCTGTACCTGTCGATCCTACTACTGACCGCTCCCGCATTCTGCGATTTTGGCGGCGTTCTTCTTCTGCTGCGGCGACAGCAGCAGCAGAAGTGGAAGTGGCGGAGTTTGGTTCAGGCTGTTGGTAGGCGTTCGCAAAGCGCTCGCTTTCGGTTTCGTCGTACTCGTAATCGTATTCAGGCTCATTGTTGAAGCCTACAAAATCTCGTAGCTTAGAAAAAATGTTCACCATTTAAGCTCCTTCACGACTGTGCTGCCCCGACTATACTCGCGTTGCGGGTTAGCCGCGGGTCGTTAACTACTGCTACACAAAACTTAGCTAAACTTTCTCAAGTCTCACTATTCAATCAAGATTGCTCTTGAAGGGTTTGCTTCCTGCTTCACCCAAGGGAGTCGGCTCGCAACTTGTCCACAGGCGTAAATTCGGATGTAGCCCATCCTAATCCAAAAAACAATTCTAGCGGTCGC